>NZ_CP192248.1:0-189016 GCF_050574145.1 Salmonella sp. GDC200615
ATGGACCACCAGCTAGAAAGTATCGACGGAACAATCATGAGCAAGAGAACCAAAGACAAAGACCTGGAGAAACTCGACGTAATCAAAGACTCACCGCAAATGAGCCTGTTTGAGATCATTGAATCTCCGGCCAAGAAAGACGACTACTCCAACACCATCGAGATCTACGATGCGCTGCCGAAGTACATTTGGGACCAAAAGCGTGAGCATGAAGATTTATCCAACGCTGTAGTGACACGACAATGCACCATCAGAGGCCAGCATTTCACGGTGAAGGTGAAGCCAGCCATCATCGAGAAGGATGACGGAAGAACCGTGCTGATCTACGCGGGACAGCGAGAGGAAATCCTTGAGGATGCTCTACGCAAGCTCGCAGTGAACGGGAAAGGCCATATCATCGAGGGCAAGGCTGGAGTCATGTTCACTCTGTACGAACTCCAGAAAGAGCTCTCGAAGATGGGTCACGGGTACAACCTGAACGAAATCAAGGAAGCAATCCAGGTTTGTCGTGGCGCAACACTCGAATGTATCAGTGATGACGGTGAAGCCTTCATCAGCTCCAGCTTCTTCCCGATGGTGGGACTGACCACCAGAGGTGAGTTTCGCAAGAAAGGCGGGAACGCCAGGTGCTATGTGCAGTTCAACCCGCTGGTAAACGAATCGATCATGAATCTGTCGTTTCGTCAGTACAACTACAAAATCGGAATGCAAATCCGCTCCCCTCTTGCACGGTACATCTACAAGCGAATGAGCCACTACTGGACTCAAGCATCACCAGATTCGCCGTACACGCCATCGCTTATCAGCTTCCTGACCCAGAGCCCTCGTGAATTGAGCCCACGGATGCCGGAGAACGTCAGAGCCATGAAGCTCGCTCTGGAGGCCCTCATCAAACAAGAGGTCATAAGCGACTACGACGCGAACCAGATCAAGGATGGCCGCAGAGTCATCGACGTGCGGTACGTCATAAGGCCTCATGAGAACTTCGTGAAGCAGGTGATGGCGTCCAACAAGCGTAAGCAGCAGACAGAGCTACGGGCCATCAAGCACGGCATGATCGACCACGACATCATTGATGAACCCCAACGTAAGGGGAGATAGCCACCAGAATCTCCCACCCCCCAGGGAAAAGAAAGATAGGCGCGTCAGCGCCTTTTTTTATGCCAGAAGAAAGCGCACAAGGTACGCCCACCAGGCAGGACCGGAAACGGAATGCCTCCGCATATGGGGGAGCTGCACGGATAGAGCGAACGTGACCCCAGATGCAGCGTGGGCTGGGGCTCTATATATGGGATCGCTGCACGGTAGTCGCAAGCTGAGTCTCAGTATCGTGCAAGCGTAAGCCACGACGAAGGATAAGTGCCATGCTGCTCCAGTGGTTCCCGTAGAGTGGTTCCCGTAAGGTATTGATAGTTAAAGGGTGAGGATGTGGGGGACCTGCACGTTATGAGATTTGATATGTGGGTACGTTGCACGAAAGCAGGTCCTGAACCTCTCGATATATGGGAACTCTGCACGATTGACGAAGCAGAACAAAGATTGACAGATCAGGACAAACCTAAAAAAGCAGTCAAAATGACTCTAATAGTCCATAAAGTGATCACGCGCACACAAAAAGAGGCCAAAAGTTATCCACATTTCCTGTGCATAAACGGGGTTTTGGTATATGGGAACGCTGCACGATCATATGTGGGTACGCTGCACGGTGCAAAAAACGACCAAAATTGACATGTGGGTACGTTGCACGTTCAGAAAATTGTATATGGGGCGACTGCACGTATGACCTTAGACATGTGGGAATACTGCACGAACACCAGATCTGATATGTGGGAACGCTGCACGAAAGCTCTGTTTTGTAAGGATTTTGTGGAAAAAAGAGGGGTTCCGTGTGGATAACAGTGGATAAGATCCAAGGGTATGTGGGGACGTTGCACGGCAACCTATGGGAACGCTGCACGGCAACCTATGGGTTTGTTGCACGGAATAAATATGAAAACACCAGTAATATCAATGTGTTGAGTGGTGATTTAGAACGCCTAACCTGTCTTTAACCGTTTTTAATCCTTTATACAAAGATCTAAAGATCTTTATATTTATCCTTTTGATCACTGAACAAAAAATAATCAACACTGTTTTTTTAGAAAAAAGTCTCGTATGCAAGGCCGAACAGGACGAGTATCACCAACAAGATAAGCATCGACAGCACAAAGTAACCAGACTCGTACATCACAGCTTTGATCACAGAAACGACGCTGATCGATCTTCCAGAGATCCTCCCGATGATCCACTGAAACGCAACGAACGAACCAAGCCCACAGATCAGAACCACCGCTACGGAGACAAGTGCATGTTCCCTCAGGACAGACTCACTCAGGAAACCATACTGCATCCCCATCAATACAAGCCTGCCAATGCCAAAACCCAGGCCCAATGCAACAGCTCCACGAACCAGCACGACCTTCAACGACTGGAGCCATGTCAGCTCAAGATCCATCCCCTTACGGGAAGACCGACGCACCAGCACCGTAGATATGCCCAACCCCAAAAACACCAAAAAAACAAAATCCAACATTGCCACCTCTGCACAAATCAATCAGAACCACAGGCCTCTCGGCCAAATGCGCCACCAGGGAGAACCCACTTCTGCCCCTCCGGCACAAAAATCGGGAGCGTGTAATCTTCTCTGGATACCTGCTCCAATGCCTCAACATCACTAATCTGTATCGGCGCAACAGCAGAACCTAAATCTATTACGTCGATTTTTTTTCTTGATACCGTCACACCAAAGGTTTGTTCATACTGAGCAATTTTCCCAGCTCGTTCAGGCCAGTAGTGACGGATCGTGGACCAGATACGCTGTGAGTTGTAGATGCAGGTCATACACGACGACCGGCTCCAGCCAAGGCGATAAGGGACTGGGGCCAGGATGCGGTGACGCTCGATTACTTCCCATACCTCCTCCTCAGTCCAATGAAGAACGGGCCTCCAGGCATCAACTAACCGTGCAGTCTTCCCATATCTTCTGTCACAGGCATGAGCCTCAAGCTGGTTGTACTTGGATCTGTTTGCACTTTCCTCCCGGCGCTCACCAGTGATGAAAAGGATCTTCTTCCCCTTGAAGCGCTCCTGGTTATTAAGAGCTCTGCGGCCAACATCGATCTTCAAGGCTGATGAGCACCACCTTGTTTGGAGTGATGGCGATTGCTGAGGGAAACGAAGGCGCGTACCAGGCTTAGAGCGCTTATGGTCTCTAGGCAGCACCAGAAGCCCCTCAGGCGTCTCTACACGATGGGGGTGGCTATAGGCATTGTCTTTGAGCATTTCGCCCTCAAAGCCGCCCTCAAGCCACGAGAAGTACATTGGGATACCCAGTTCTTCCCCGAGCTGACGACAGTAATCACGCATGAAGGCCCAATCCATCAACGAACTGCCTTCCTGACCATCAACATCATGGTGCCAGAACTCCACCTTTGACTTATCAACACCCATGTCCACCAGCCGCAAGTACGCAGCAATCGAGTCTTTGCCTCCAGACAGGCAAACAATGATGTGATCGTACAAACTCAGGTCCACATCCGGAGCGGAGAAGTACGTTGTTCTATCGTCACAACGCTGACTGGAAGATATGCCGGTAAGAACCGACTCCAGTGATGGCAACACCACCTGGTCATCGAACAAATCTCCTTGGTTTTCTCGTCTCAACATAAGTCGCTCTTTTTTCTTTACTGGGTTGTTTTTATGATTTACAGTATTATAAAATGATACTGTGAAAAGTAAAGTTTTCAGAACGACTAATCACTCAGGAGAACTTGATAAGCACCAGAAAGCAATCTAAAGGTGGTTTTTCGGTGAGGTTAGTTCAGGGGCAACCTGCCGCTGCTGATTGGAAATCATCAAGAAGTGGCTTTTTGGTGGGGTTACGGTTTGAAGGGGTGAGTATGTGGGAACGTTGCACGGTTAAAGGGGGCCGCACATGAAAACGATAAAGCGGTTCATCGTATGGGTGAATTACGGTCTTGAGGGTTGGAGCATTTTCGGATCGAGCGATGACTGGGATGAAGCGGTATCCATCCGTTCGGAAGCGATAGACGAATGCAATATTGACGAGGAAGACATCATCTTGGCAGAAAACAAAAACGAGCTGGTGGTAAAACCTGCGGCCAAGCAAATGACGGAGTGGCACCGGGAACTGGAAGCCGTCCTTATGACCTTGGATGACTGCCAGATGGAATGTGACGGTATGACATGGGCAGTAAGCCACCTACTCAATGAAGCGGGTGTACCTCATGACTGCATGTATGGCTTTGTGCGAAACGAACAGACCAAGGACATCGTGACACCGCATTTCTGGGTTGTCCTGGATGATGGGTGGCTGGTGGATCTGAGGCTACGCATGTGGCTGGGCGATCACGACAACATTCCTCACGGGGTATTCCATCCCGATAACGAGCCAGGACTTTTCTACAAGGGAGACCCGGTTCAAAACCATAAAGGGATGAGACTGGGCAAAGCCGTCCTGGACATCATGACCGACGGAAAACTTTCACATGTGAAAGTTCCTGAACGACAAGACGGAGAGTAATAGCGTGGAATTTGATTACGACAAGTCAGTATCAAACGCACATCTTGAGGCCGCAGGCTGGGGTATGGATGCCTTTAACCACTCCAACCCATTTGAGAGTCATGTCATCTATGTGCGTGACTACCGCAACGATCACATCCGCCTGTTCACCATCAAGCAGGCTGACTTCGACACGATAAAGCTGCCGCTTCACCTTACCTCCGACATGCTGGCTTCGGTGATCGCTGAGTTCGTATCGAAGGCAGCAAAAGGGAAGTTGAATACGAAGGAGTCCGACACGCTGGCTCCTGCCTTGGTTGGCTATGCCAAATCAACAGAAACCTACCGGAGCTGGCGGAGAGTTTCTGGAGCAACAGAGCGATTGCATATGGTCATCAATATCTATGCGGGTTCTGAATTGCTGAGACCTTTCATCGCTCGGGCTCCTGAGACCGTCCTGACGACCCAAGAGCTACTGGTCTTCTCATCACAGGTTAAGAGCATGGATGTATCCAATCATCCAGAGTGGTTTAGGGGCCGGAGGTAGTCATGAAGCCAGTTCTCTGGATATTCGTCCTGATCATCGCCCCTTTCGTCATTGCGAAAGTGGACCAATGGCGCAAACGCGGCATTGGAGACACCTGGGCGTGGTGGAAATCAGAGAACATGCCTTATGAGCTGCGCTCGGCCACTCTGTTTTTGTCCGAACAGGACATATCAACCACACAGCCGGTGCCCATGCACGGCAGGGTTGATCAGGTGTACCAAACCAAGAATGGGGTTCTCATTCCCTTGGACACCAAGCTGCGCCAGGTAAACCACATCTATGAGTCGGACATTATCCAGCTCTCGGTTTACCGGGTAATTCTGTCACACAAGTACAAGGCACCCGTTGCCAAGTACGGCTATGTCCGAACCGTTGTTGAGACAGCGGACGGGGATAGAGTCCGTTACATCAAGACAAACCTTCTCAGCGAAAAAGAAGTGGTCAAGCTGTGGCACCGCTATCAATCCATCCGTTCTGGTCAGGTAAAAACCTCCTGTTCCTGTGGCGGAAAGTTTCACATGTGAAAGTTCTGGATTGAATCAGGGTTGCCCGAATTGGGCAGCTAGGCGGGGTTGCATTTTTGAAAAGTCCTGTACGCTGGTTGGTATAGGAGGTGAATAGTGGCCCAGCTTAAACATAACCGCTTCGTCATGTTGGGGTCCTTGGTAGCGACGGTCGTAGCTGCCGCCAATGGCTTGAGTTTTCTCACCCTTATGGCTGGTGGAATGACCCTTCTCCAGTTCATGGCTTGGAAGCAACAAGATGCTGTCCGGAGCCGGTTTAAAGCTGCGAAGGATGCGTTTGAAGCGTTGAACGTCATTGCGTTCGACAAGCACTGGGTAGGTTCAACCGCGACGGTCGCCAAAGTGTCGAACATGATCACTCCGCCCGAACGACTGGATAAGCCCTGGGCGGTGCAAGTTCTGGCCGTGACCAAAGGTGGGACGTGGTTCGCGGTGGATCTGCAAGTGACCGGCACTGACAAGGTTCAGATGCTTAGCCTCCACCAGCTTAGTGAAAAGGCGGCAAAGACCATGCTGGCCTTCGACCTCGAAGTGTATGAGAAATTTTTCGGAAAACCTGATGTTGCATGAGGACAATGTGATGGAAAAAGTCAAAAGCGTAGATGCCGTGGAGTTCACGGCAGCAGATAAGAAGGCGATGACCCATGCGGCATACGCCCAGTGTTTCTTCATTCTGGCCCAAGTGATGGCATTCCCTTCCCTGGGGGTGGCTGGCGCTATGGTTGCTGCTCTGTGCGGCATGATGCCGTGGTTGACCAAGTTCGCCAAAGAGGCTCCATCGAAAGCCTTTGGCATGGTGATGGCTTCACTCTGCCTTGCTCCTGTGTACGGGAAACTCTGTGAGCTGGTGGTCCACGCGATTCAGGGAGCTTGAGCTTATGGGGGTAGTACGAGTTCCCTACCTCTTGGCTGAGCTGAAAGAACGCGGATGTGCTGATGAATCTGCTCTGGCGCAGGTTATGCAGCCTGGATGCCGAATTGGAGAGGAAGACCTGCGGAAGTTGGCCGCAAATTTAGGGCTTGAAGTGTCCGAGCTGGCACCAGCGCCAGAGAACGCGGCCAACACCCGGTTCAAAGCAAAGCTGAGAGGAGGTTTGGCCTCCTTTCTTTTTGAGTACGACGGCTGTTTCCGACATGCAGAAGGCTCCAGCCATGCAGAAATGTTGGGTATCGAGCAAGAAGACGACATAGGTCTTCCGAGTCGAGCTGCTGACGCCATGCTCCTGGAGAAGACGCTTTACCAGGTAATCGCTCGGGCTAAGTACATGCTCGGCAAAATCGACAGCAAGTTTGTCAGGTCAGAACAAGCAATCGAGTTCCGTGAGCAACTTGCTCCTGGGATCTTCAAACCAGGTTACAGAGGTTTCCGATTCAAGGAGGCTGCCGCTGGTGATTTGCCTACTGCCATGATTGACGGTCGGAAGTTCAACTGCGTTGCCAGCATAGCCAGAGCACATGGACTTGATCCGGTAACGGTGCGTAGGCGCATTGCGGACACCGGGAAGGCCGCAGACAAACTCTCCAATGATGAGTGGAAGCTCATCCTCGCCAAGAAAAAAGGTAAAGGGAAACCCTTCACCTATCTGGACAGGACCTACAGCAACATTGCTCAGTTCTGTCGTGAGCATCAGCTCAACACCAACCTTGTTTACCAGAAAGTCAAAGACCGGGCTGATAGCGCTGATGAAGAGTTCTGGGGACTGATAATCGAAACATGCAAAAGGAAAAACTAATGGCAGAAAACAAAGAGATCCCCTGGGAGAAAGAACTCATTGAGAAGTACATGTTCACCCTGCATAAAGAGCAGGTGAAAGACCGGCGCTGGCGGACCATGTTGCGTGTGCTTCGCGCATCTGGTTTCGTGCTTCTCATGATCGGCTTCATCATTTTGGCATCTAATCCGGGTGGGATGCCGTGGCAAAGCGCCAAGGCAGGAGCCCCTCACACCGCGTATATCAACATCCGTGGTGAAATTGCTGCTGGCACTCTGGCCGATGCTGATCACCTTATCCCGTCCATCCAAGCTGCATTCGACAACCCGAACTCACAAGCTATCGTGCTTCGCATAAACAGCCCTGGCGGTAGCCCGGTTCAAGCAGGACGGATTTATGACGAAGTGAAGGCGCAGCGAGCCCTTCATCCGGAGAAAAAGGTCTACGCCATCATTGATGACATCGGTGCCTCTGGCGGTTACTACATCGCCTCTGCTGCGGATGAAATCTATGCTGACCGCGCCAGCCTTGTCGGTTCTATCGGCGTCATCAGCTCGGGGTTTGGATTCACCGGCTTGATGGACAAGCTCGGCATCGAGCGCCGGGCTATCACTTCCGGAGAGCACAAAGCGCTTCTCGACCCATTCTCCCCTCTTACCTCTGACATGAAGAAATTCTGGGAGGGCGTTCTATCGAAAACCCACCAGCAGTTCATCGAACGAGTGAAGGCTGGGCGGGGTGATCGACTGAAAGACGACCCAGAGGTGTTTTCTGGATTGCTCTGGAACGGGGAGCAGGCCAAAGACATTGGGCTGATTGATGGCCTGGGTAGTTTGAACTCCGTGGCGCGAGACGTCATCCACCAGAGCAACTTGGTGGACTACACACCAACCGAAGACATCATCCGGCGACTGACCCAACGAGCGAAGCTCGAAGCCAGTTCCTTCGTGCAAGAACTCAGCGCTGTGAAAGTTTACTGATAGGAGCAGTTTGATATGACAGAACAAAGTACCAAATCACTACGTCTCGGGGTTGTTGCCGCCATTCTTTTGGGGCTCGTAGGAACCGGGTTCGGGATCTACCAGTTCGTGAAAGAGAAGGATCTGGCGCAAGAGATCGCCAACGTGAAGTCTACGGTCAACCAGGTGAAGGATGCCGAAGGCGTCACCTTCAAAAGCAAGGCAGAGTTTGAAGCTGCTGTGGCCGAAAGCATCAACAAGTTTGTCGCGCAGAAACAACAAGCCGACATCGATCAGAAGTATGCCCAGTTCGAGGCAGCACCTGAGAAGGTCGAAGAAGGCAAACACATCTACGGGGACCTTGGTGCTCGGTTCACGCTGGTGGAGTTCTCCGATATGGAGTGCCCATTCTGCAAGCGATTCCACGACACACCCAAACAAATTGTGGATGCCAGCAAAGGCAATGTGAATTGGCAGTGGAAGCACATGCCTCTCGATTTCCATAACCCGGCAGCTCACAAGGAAGCTCTGGCCGCTGAATGTATTGCTGAGCAGAAGGGCAACCGTGGCTTCTGGGTCTTCGTTAACGACATTTTCCACCATACCCAGGGGAATGGTGGCGGTGTTGCTGACCTGGCCTCTGTTGTCACTGGTGTTGGTGCTGATCTGGATGCGTTCCGGGAGTGCCTCGGCTCAGGAAAGTACGAAGACAAGGTTGAAGCTGACATCCAGAAAGCCAAGAGCTATGGCGTCAACGGGACACCAGCCACTTTTGTAGTGGACAACCATACCGGCAAGAGCCAGCTTCTCGGCGGCGCTCAACCGGCGCAAGCCATCATGGCCGTGATGCGAAAAATGATGATTGAGTCGCAACAAGACGACTCCGCGAACCAATAAAAACTTTCACATGTGAAAGTGGAGTGAGAACTGATGATCAAGATTACAACTAAATTGGGATGCCTTCTGGCGGGGCTGCTTGTCCTGTCGGCTTGCTCAAGCGTCCCTCAGCCAAACAACGAATACGCGAAGGCCTTGGATGATACCAAACAGGTATGCGCTGCCTGTGCCCTGGTTGGTAATGACCTGCTGGTTGCCCTCAACAAGTCATGCGACACCCCAATGACCCCCGAGACTCTTACAAGCGTCATGAACAGTAACCCGATGTTTGCCGCCATGATGGCAATTAACTCCATAGGTGGAACCGACTTCTATCAGGTTTACCGTGATGCGGCCATAGACACCCTGCGGTGCAATGAAATGGACAGTTGGCCTGATCGGACCAAGGTGCGTTTCCAGCAGCCCGACATGCAAAAGGCGCTGGCCTTGAGGGTTTCTGCCAGACAGCAGAAGGCAAATTAACTTTCACATGTGAAAGTCAGGCTCTCCGGGGCCTGATTTCACTATGAGGTGAATCTATGGAGTTACAAGAAGCAAAAGAGGCTCTCGATAGCCTTCATCCACACAAGGCCTCAGCGCCTTTGAGGCTTGTCATCCACCAGCCAGGTGGGATTGGTGGAACCCCTACAGTGGGGGTGAAAGCTATTCACGCAGGCTTTGACTGGGACAGCAACACCATCCTGATCTATCCGGAAGAGCAGCTCACCCGGTTGACGCCGGATGAGGTCGCCGCCATCACGAAGTCAGTATCGAAAGGACAGTCCTGGCATTCATATCAGCAGTTCAAGAAGTATCGGGAGCAGTTGGCCGAAGCCACGGAAGAAATTAATAGGCTCAGAGCTGAGCTGGGCAGGTATCAGAATAACGGGAGGGGGTAATGCTAAAACGCGGAATTATCAATCTCGCTGCTAGTTACATCATTGTTGATGCCCTACTCCGGAATGCAGCAATTTGGATCTTTGGCTTGTCCTTCTCCGTTGGTGGCACTTACGTCACTGGCGAGGCCAGTACATGGGTCGTTTACCTAGCCACTTCTGGTGCCATGACACTCTGTTCTGTCGTAACAGCCTACCTGCTCGTGACCTATCACCGCTGGGGGCTGATGACGGCCAGGGTCTGGTTGCTATTGAGTGCCTGCCTAAACGGCTATGCCGTCTATTTGAGTAGCCACAACATCCAGTTGGTGGTGGCACTGCTTTCCAGCCTGTTTATTGCTTTGTGGATGCTCAAGACCCTTGAGCAACCAGCAGTGAAGGGGACGTACAAGGTAATCGCTGATCTTCACCGTCAGCTATGGGGAATGTTGAAGGGGCAAACACAATGACGACGAATACTCAAAACGCGAACGCCAACCAGGTTCGGTCTTTACGCGACATGCTTGTCCCCGCCCTGTTGTTCTATGTGGTGATGACGGCCATGTTTGTGGGTCTTGACGCATTCATGGATAAACCCACCAGCATGAACCTGCCATTTATGCCGTTCCTTGTCTCGATGGTGAGTTTTACCAGTGACGCACGTCGAGCGTGGGACTGGCGAAACGGGACCAAGGTTGTAGCTGTATTGACTGCGGTAGCCATGCTGTTGGCATTCATCTATCAGCTCGCGGTCGGAGAGATGAATCTCTTAGGGGTTGGTATATACCCGGCCACAGCCATCCTTCTGTTGGCAATCTCCTGGGTGATTCGCGCTATCGGAAAGACAGCACCTTTCCAGTTCCTGGGGAGACACCTGGCGCGGTTTGGTGCATCGAAGTGGGTCCAGCGTACCGCCGCAGTCATTGTGCTCGCGGGAGGCCTTGCCATCACTATCTATGCCTACTGGCTTAACCACGGGAGCTGATGATGATCATTGCAACGAAGAACGGCTTTCTGGTGGCCGCAGAACTAATCAGGGAAGAGGCCGGGTACTGGCTACTACAGCCTCGTGACCAAAAGACGCCGGTCAGGGTGAATAAGCAGGATAACAATAAACGCGCTTTCACGCATATGGGAGACGCCCTTCGCTGGGCCGGTGATCCTGAGCTTGCAAAGCAATTCGATGCCGAGGGGGAAGAACATGCAAATTCGTGACTACATGACAAAGTTGTTTGACGCATTTGGTGATGTGGAGGAAGTCACCCGAGAAATGCTTCTGGAGCAGGCGGAGCTCATTCATACGATCAGCGATAAGTGTCAGAGCACAGGCCTGTTTCTGGATAGTCAGGTTCGTTTCAACCAGTTCGTTCAAGAGATTGAGGCTGACGACAAGGTAGAGGATCGGTTGCTTCATGCTTGGTGCTGGGTAATGGACCGAATAGTGAAGGCTCCAACATCCTTTCACATGGATGGGGCTGTGATTTTGACAATGCCTCTGGTCGCCAGATACCTGCCACCGGTTGAACAGGAGCCGGAAACCATCGTGGTGAATCTCGATGAGGACTACAAGGCTCCTGTAGGCAACCAAACGCTCTGCGAGCTCGTTATGGAACGGAGGCATTGGCCGCAAGGTGCAACCTGTGCGACCCAAGAAGCGGACGGGGGAGTCCTCTACTGGGACGCCCCGGTTGATGTGGTAGAGGAAGGCAGAAAGGTCGCCGGTAAGCACGGCATGATGGCCGAGATCGGATTGAAACATCAGGTTGATGCCTGGTATGCAGATATGGACGAAACACGGCTCGCAACCGATTGGAACACCGCCGTCATTACGCCTCACTGCTTGCTGCTTTCCTATCTGGATGTGCTTCAAAAGAACAAAGTTCCCTTTGATGAAGGTGTGCAGCTCGCTGCCGAATGGGTGAAGCAACTTGGCGGGGAATTTCGTGAAGACACTGAGGAAGCGCCGGAAGCTGAGGCTTCAGTGCTTTCCCTGGGGAGAGCCACGGCTCATTGCTTTAAACCCTATCCGGACACAAAAAATTTCTATTACGAGGCCTAAGCCTCACCCAAACAGGAGGATCAACATGCGATACCAGGTATTTAAAACGAAGGAAGGGGGCCAGCCGGTGTTTACGGCACCGTGGTACTGGTTGGCCTCTGCCATTGCTCACTGGTCATCTCTTAACTGGGATGCCTGTCGAATCGTAGACAGCAAGGTGGATGAAACAAGGCTCTGTTGGGCCAAGGCTCTACCGGCTGGGAAAAAAAAGTAATTTGGATGGAGTGATTATGAGGTTAGGTTTTGTGAAAAATACGGGGGTTTCAGCGTTCCTGGTAGCCATGCTGGTGGTGGCCCCTCAGGTATGGGCAGAAACCTTTACTGCGAAGGTTGTGGGGGTGTCTGACGGTGATACGGTCAAGGTCCTGACTGAACAAAGCTGTGACTCCGGGAAAGATTGCCGGAGCGGCAAAATCCAGTACCGGGTAAGGCTGGCGGAAATCGACACCCCAGAGAAGAAACAACCCTACGGCTCAAAGGCGAAACAGGCGTTGTCCGATCTGGTGTTTGGTCGAATGATTAAAGTCGAGCAAATCGACAAAGACCGTTATGGCCGTCTGGTCGCCAACCTTTATGTCGATGGCAAATGGGTCAATGCCGAAATGGTCCGTTCTGGGAGTGCGTGGGTGTACCGGCAGTACGCCAAAACACCGGAGCTGTTCAAGCTGGAGGCCGAAGCCAAAGCCGATAAGCGAGGTCTCTGGGCATTACCGGAATCGGAGAGAACTCCCCCTTGGGAGTGGCGAAGAAAGCACTAACCACACCCCAGAGTATGCAGGTGTAAACAGTAACCAAGAAAACAAACAGGAATAACGATGAACAAAAGTGAACTGATTATGAAAGTGGCCGAAGACGCTGACATTAGCAAAGCAAAGGCCGAAGCTGCGGTAAATGCGCTGATCAACTCAGTGACAGAGGAGCTTAAAGCGGGTGGGACAGTAGCGCTCACTGGGTTTGGTACTTTCCACGTTAAGGAACGCGCAGCGCGAACCGGGCGGAATCCCCAGACTGGAGAGAACATCCAGATCGCGGCGGCCAACATTCCTGGGTTCAAAGCTGGTAAGGGGTTGAAAGACTCCGTGAACTAGATCTTAATCATGTGACACATGAATAAGGTTTACATAAGGCTCCTTCGTGGGAGCCTTATTCATATCAGACATGAATAAGGGGAAGGGATGAGATTGTCGTCAACTCAAAAAGACGTTTTGTTCATTCTATACGCAATTGAGGCCGGTGGAAAAGCCGAGCCTGTACCAGGTGTAAAAATACTGGAGATGATCAATTCAGCTCGCCAGAGCGGTATTCATGGAACGAACTTCCGAACGTCATGCCACACGCTGGTGGAGAACGGCCTGTTGAACAAGTACCGGAATGCTTCTCTAAAGCTGGCCTTTAGGCTGACCGACGATGGCAGGGAACGTGCAGGAGAGATATACCGAAAACGGCTGGAAGAAGAGCAAGAGAAGTAATACGCCCCATAACGGGGCGTATCGAGTTAAACGGCAAAGCCGTAGTGGGTGCCGTCCGGAAGTTCAACATCGAGGCGTAGCTTGCCACCGGAGGCCTCAACGTACCGCTTAATGGACGACAGCTTGAGATCTCGTCCAGGTTTTTCCATCTCGGAGACTGTCGGCTGTCTCACACCCAGAGATGCAGCAATTTCCCCCTGGGTAAGGTTCATGCGATCACGAAGCTCTGCCAAGTGGATGTTCAGTAACATCTCAGTGGCCGCTTTCTGTGCTTTGGCAACAACCTCAGGCTTTTCTGTTGCCAGCATTTGGTCAAGAGTTCTTGCCATAACGTCACTCCTTCTTCAATTTATCCAAGTGCGCCGCAAACTCACGGTCTGCAATTGGGATCATTACTTCATAAAACCTTTTCTCGTCCCCGGTCTTGTTACCGGCGCAGAGAAGAATCCCCTTACGCTTTGGATCGAACGCAAAGAACGCTCTGATAGGATCTCCTTTGCTTTGGACCCGAAGCTCTTTCATGTTGCTGTAGGATGAACCGTTAACAGTATCCGCGTATGGCCTCGACAGCATGGGGCCTCTATCTCGCAGCACCATCATCGAAGCCAGCACGTTTGCTCTATCGGTATCATCCAGAGCATCGAACCACTCATCAAAGGTGTCGGTTGTCTCGATGACCCACATGATTTCTCCTTACTTAATATAGGTGCAATCCTATATAGATTCAAACCTATAATCAAGAAAAATCGGCGGCGATGGGGGCCGAAATGTCAGTAAGTAGTCATGTGACTAAAATAGGGGGTAGAATAAGCCTCGATATAGTCATGTGACTAAAAGGTGTCCTGAATGAACAACCTACCCCTACTGCTCGATGCAAGAGAAGCCATTGACTACTACCACCAGCATCCAGGCATGACTGATGCAGAAAAGGCCTATGTGGTCGCGTTCCTAAGCGGAGAGGGGCGTTCAAACAGTCAGATCAGAGAGGATCTGGGTATTGAGAAGGTCTATACGGTTACACACCTGAAACGCGCCGGTACGCTATCGGAGGAAGAGCTAACACTCTGGCTCAGAAATCCACGCAAGATCACCCTGGGGCATGTGAGGGCCGTGGCTAAGTTACCTTTCAGCAAGAGAGAAAAGCTCCTGAGGGATCTCCTGCATACCAGGACACCGGTTCATAAATTTGAGGCGATAGCGAAGGGCAAAGAAGTGGACAGGGATGCAGACATTAAGCGCCTGGAGACCCTGATGAGCGATGCTACGGGTAGGCCTATCAAAGTTCGCTATAACCCCGCGAAGCGCTCCGGGGAACTGACGCTGGGATTCTTCACGCTCGATGACCTGGATGACGTGTGCAAGGCTTTGGGGTTTGATCCAAGCGAGCAGATGTAAACCAGAAAACTTTCACATGTGAAAGTCTTGCAAGGTGTCTTTTTATTGTTTACAGTATCATAAAATGAATCTGTAAAGGTGCGCGATGAATGTGCTTCCAACGAAAAGCTGGCCTTGGGCGTTATAACTCAACCAGACCTGAGTGGCTGGCGGCGTACCGAAACGCAAGATGTATGAGAAGCTCAGGTAAAGAACCTGATGCTTCTCTTTCCGGGATAGCTTGGAAGGCGCAACTCATTGTTGCCCATGAAAGAGGCAGAATTGACAGCCTGGCTGTCCCTTTGGATGCCAGATTGATAGCAAAGAACCTCATCGACGAGATCCTTGCTGAGGAGAACTGATGGACGAAAAAATTACCTACGAAGAAATGCTTGAACAACTCGACCAGAAAGGCATCCGCGTCACCAACGGGGCGAGACGGCTTTATGTCGCGTTGAACAACGGAGTCAAAGCTGAGGTGCTGGGTAACTGCGGTCCCGCCACAATCAGCTTGGTTGACGGGATGATTGTTGTGGAAGAGCAGACTCTCCACTAAGGGCAGCAGCATGGGCAAAAAAGTACACATCATTTGTGGAAAGTGCGGCAGTGACGAGATGAACTTTGTCATCAATGAACACTGTCCAGACGATCCCCAGAATGTTGCCAGTATGTCCTGCTCAAATTGTTGCGAACTGACAGGCATAGCCGAGTGGTCGGAATTTAATGGACGTGAGCTGAAAGGTGAAGCCGTCGCCCTATCAACACCGGCAAACGTGAATGCTCTTCTAGGATTGCTTCGCCAGGCGATGGACAGCGTTGAGTATCGCCTCTATGGCGGGGACATGTCATTGAGCGGTAATGATGCTGCCGAACTCATAGACCTCCAGGAGCGAGCTGAGAAGGTCTTGTCTGTTCTTCGGAGTGATCAGCATGAGTGATTTATACGAACCGCTTGAGTTTGTGTTCTGCGGCTTTAGGAAAGGGGACGCTGGGCTATTTATCTCGGTAGCCACTTTGCGCGATGGTGTTTTAGGCCGTGAGATGTATTTCTCAAAGGGAAAAAGCAAAAGGCGCTGGGTTGTCGGTGGCATTTACTCAGGGGCCTCGTTTTCGGACAACGGAGCAAAAGGTCTGGATGATGCTCATTACGTTAAAGCATGGGAAGTGCAAGGCGACAAGATAGAGTGGCAAGCAAAAAGCGAGCAAGCCGAAGCCTTGGCGCGAAGCGAGAAACTTGAAGCCGACGATAGGAAGCGCAATGAACTCGAAGAGCTGATGCTACCCATCAGGAAGCAATATGGGGCATTAACAAAGCGACGTGATAGGGCAGGGGCCGCAGCTCTTGAAGAAGCTGTCCTGAGAGCGCTGAGAGCGCCCATCAGGAAGGCTGAGGAGAAATAACCGTGGAGCCAGTCTTAGCTAAAGCATTCGCCGGTTTTAAAGTCGTAGCTGTAAGTGCCCATCAGATTGGCTTTTCGGCTTTTCTTGCCATTGGTGTTTGCTGGCGCTTTAGGGGTCGCAAGTACGCCATAGAACAGGATACCAACAAGTGCCGCTTGCCACGCGAAAACAGCAACCAGAATCCAAAAAGCAGCAGCCAGAACCGGCAGTTTGTGCAGAAGGTTGAGCACCGACTTGGCCCAAATCACTGCCGGGATAGCCAGCACTGCGTAACCCCAGTTGGTGGCCTCAAGCATAGCCAGGCCAAGAATAACAACAGCCATCAGCGCGATATTCAGTACATGTTTCATGGTCATCTCTCCTTTTCAACTTACACTTTTATCCTATCACAGCATTAAAAAATGCAACTGTGAAAGGGCATTTTTCATTCAAAAAGAGGTGACACTTTGAGTGCAATTATCAGCAAGTGCGGCATGTACAGATACCGTCTGGAAAGGGATGTGCAACCCGAAGGCCTTGTGTTCGGTTATTTTGGTGTAAACGGCTCTACGGCCACGGCCACCGAGGACGATCACACGGTCAGAAAGTGGATAGGGTTTACCAAGGTCAACGGAGGGAGGCGATTCATAGTCGGTAATGCTTTTGCTTTTCGGGCGACCGACGTTCGAGAGCTGGCTACGGCGGTTGATCCTGTCGGGCCTGAAAATGAAATCCACTTGGAAAGGATTATTCGGGATGCTGATGTCTTGGTGCCCTGCTGGGGGAGCCGAACTAAGCTGCCTAAGTCTTTGCATGTTCATTTGGACAGGCTTTTAGAGCAGCTCGTTGCATCTGGGAAGCCGGTATTGGCATTTGGCGTGACTGGTTCGGGGGACCCGAAGCACCCACTAATGCTTGGATATTCGACAAAACTTGTGCCCTGGGGAGGAAAATAATTATGTCGATGCTTGAAGCACGTTACTTCGTGGCAAAGATAAGCGATGCACAGGCCGTGCTCTGCGATGAGGAGCTGGCGACACTGGAAAGGCTGATCCGGAAGGTTGATGATGGCCGCAGAGCAAATGGCAAGAGCTCGCTTACTTGCGTTGTTGTCGAAGAAGATTGGCCGAACTGGCAGCAAACGGTTGACTCTGTACTTTCACTTGCTGACGGGAAAGACAACGATTGGACCAATGCCACACCAGAACAAATCAAGGCCTTTTGGGTCGATGACTCAGTTTGGAAAACTCTGGATGGCCGGGATAAATGGATTGAAGATCTCGACCTGCTGGTGGACGGTTCCCCGGTGGCTTCTGAGTGGGAACCTTTTGGCTTGGAATCAGGGCAGTCTGTCGTCATACGAGGCGGATGGATAGAAGGGAATGCCTTGAGTGATGATGGCGTACCGCTAGTGCAGGCATTCGTCGCTTGGAAACAGGGCCAAGACAACCACTAAGGAAAATTACTTCGGAAGGGCGGCTATGGCCGCTTTCTTTTTAATATTTACAGCATCACATAATGATACTATGATGTTGTTAATTTACTTGGGGAGGCGCTTATGCTCACTGCTAAATGTATAGGGTGCGGATGCACCGATGATCACGCTTGTGTTGAAAAGGCACTGTTGCAAAGTTAGCGATGAGGCAGCCTTTTGTCTTATTCAAAGGCCTTACATTTCAAAAACTCTGCTTACCAGGCGCATTTCGCCCAGGGGATCACCATAATAAAATGCTGAGGCCTGGCCTTTGCGTAGTGCACGCATCACCTCAATACCTTTGATGGTGGCGTAAGCCGTCTTCATGGATTTAAATCCCAGCGTGGCGCCGATTATCCGTTTCAGTTTGCCATGATCGCATTCAATCACGTTGTTCCGGTACTTAATCTGTCGGTGTTCAACGTCAGACGGGCACCGGCCTTCGCGTTTGAGCAGAGCAAGCGCGCGACCATAGGCGGGCGCTTTATCCGTGTTGATGAATCGCGGGATCTGCCACTTCTTCACGTTGTTGAGGATTTTACCCAGAAACCGGTATGCAGCTTTGCTGTTACGACGGGAGGAGAGATAAAAATCGACAGTGCGGCCCCGGCTGTCGACGGCCCGGTACAGATACGCCCAGCGGCCATTGACCTTCACGTAGGTTTCATCCATGTGCCACGGGCAAAGATCGGAAGGGTTACGCCAGTACCAGCGCAGCCGTTTTTCCATTTCAGGCGCATAACGCTGAACCCAGCGGTAAATCGTGGAGTGATCGACATTCACTCCGCGTTCAGCCAGCATCTCCTGCAGCTCACGGTAACTGATGCCGTATTTGCAGTACCAGCGTACGGCCCACAGAATGATGTCACGCTGAAAATGCCGGCCTTTGAATGGGTTCATGTGCAGCTCCATCAGCAAAAGGGGATGATAAGTTTATCACCACCGACTATTTGCAACAGTGCCAGATATTCCTTTGATGCACGAGCTAAGTCATTGGTAGCGCAGGATTTACTGCTACTTTTACAAAGCACGAAGACACCATTGACGGCTTCGGCAGAGAACTCTTTGTTCCAAGACGTATTTTCTGTAATTGAACCAGCTAATGCCGTACTCGAAAGACACGCGATAATTACATATGCGGCAAATGTTTTCATGGCACCTTCTTGGTGGCTAACGTTAATTCGACCTCAGAGGCGTTTAAGTCAAAATACCTCTGACGTCTAACATGATTAATCAAAGTCTGATTTTTTAACAAAATCAGAAAGATAGACGCGAAACTTTAAAACAAAGGCGTCAACACTTCAAGTAGCGATCTTTCGCTTCGGCGAGGCCTAACGCCTGAGCTCAGCCGACCGAAACCGCGTAGCGGTTTTGGGTCGGCTGCAGCGATTTGTTGGGCGATAGCTTGCCACATTCTCTCAACGATTGGGATTTGATGTACTTTCCGCACTTTGTAGCGCGACCACATCATGCTCCCCCTGGCCGCGAGAGCCCTTCACTCGGGAAACACAAGACAGACCGAGCACGACTGTTGCAAGGGTCAAACAGTACACGACAACCGGCCAAGCCGTGTTGCGCGGCAACAGCGAAATGATCAACGTTCCGATGCTTCCTAGCAGTACACCGCCCAAGCAGAAGTAGACTGCCGTGACCGTTCCAGCAACATGGTCGAATCCTCGAAGAGCGCCATTGGGCGACACAGATACCGCTGTGGCGACACCAATACCCACTAGCCACATTGGAGCAATAAAGCCTAACACGGACTGCGAAGCCCATATTTCGGTGATGGCAAGCAATACTGCTCCAGCTATCAGGCATCCCATTCCCATTCGCAAGACACTTGGGCTGCCCCACTTGGGTATCACACGCCCCATAAAACGAGCCGTAAACACCATGGCAATTGCCACTGTGGCGAACAGCAGGCTGAAGCCAAGCTGAGACACACCTTGCCTGCCCATCATTAGTCCGGGCGCAATGGAGAAAAAGACGAAGAAGCTACCCATTCCAGCGGCGTAACACAACGTGTACAACCAGAAGTTCAGGCACTTAACGGGGAGTAGCAGCTGCGACCATTGCAAGCCCGCAACTCGTTGCACCCGGGTTTCAGGCCAGAATCGCCACGCTGCTGCAGATGCAGCGATCATGCCCAAACCTAGAAACGCAAAGATAGCCCGCCACCCAAGCCACATGTCGACGAGCGCTCCGAGCAATGGGCCTACCGCCGGGACCATGGCCAGCATGGATCCGAGTATGCCGTAAATGACATTACTTTCCTCGCGACCTGCGTAAATGTCACGTACTGTTGCAAATGTGGAAACAAGGCACGCCGAGGCACCACAAGCCTGAAGAATCCGAAGCCCCAGAAAGACTTCAGCCGATGACGTAAGAGCGAGGCCCATTGACGCCACAACGTAGGCGAGGCCACCTCCCAGTAGAACGGGGCGGCGCCCCAGTCGGTCCGATAGCGGTCCAAACAAGAGCTGACCGGCACCAATCATGACCAAGTACGTTGTCAGCGTAAGCTGAATTGTGCTCGCTGTCGTACCAAGCGCGTTTGGCATAAACGGCACTGCTGGCAAGTACATGTCCATGCCGAGTGATGCCAATAAATCGAACGGTGATAACAACAACACCGTGGCGGCAAGGGAGTACCGCCAACTAAAGTTTTTTGAGCGCACGAAACCATCTCCTTGAACAAAGGATTTGGCGGCGCTCCCGTAGAGCAAAAGGATTCATGAGAACGCCGCAACAACCGAAAAATGAAGGTTGCTGCGGCTTACTTGTCTGCGTTCTTGGAAGTGCTCATCTGCTGACTATCTCATGATTGAATTTGAATCGTAACAACTTTCAAGCAACTCTGCGAGGAGCCTTATTGTGCGCCCAACGTTTGACTTAGGCATCACTGCGTGTTCGCTCGAATGCCTGGCGTGTTTGAACCATGTACACGGCTGGACCATCTGGGGTGGTTACGGTACCTTGCTTCTCAAACCCCGCTTTCTCGTAGCATCGGATCGCTCGCAAGTTGCTCGGCGACGGGTCCGTTTGGATCTTGGTGACCTCGGGATCATTGAACAGCAACTCAACCAGAGCTCGAACCAGCTTGGTTCCCAAGCCTTTGCCCAGTTGTGATGCATTCGCCAGTGACTGGTCTATTCCGCGTACTCCTGGATCGGTTTCTTCTTCCCACCATCCGTCCCCGCTTCCAAGAGCAACGTACGACTGGGCATACCCAATCGGCTCTCCATTCAGCATTGCAATGTATGGAGTGACGGACTCTTGCGCTAAAACGCTTGGCAAGTACTGTTCCTGTACGTCAGCAAGTGTCGGGCGTGCTTCTTCTCCGCCCCACCACTCGACGATATGAGATCGATTTAGCCACTCATAGAGCATCGCAAGGTCATGCTCAGTCATGAGGCGCAGTGTGACGGAATCGTTGCTGTTGGTCACGATGCTGTACTTTGTGATGCCTAACGCCTGAATTAAGCCGCGCCGCGAAGCGGCGTCGGCTTGAATGAATTGTTAGATGCCAACCCGGTCAATGTGCGCTGACCTTGGATAGCAGGTTTAGAACGGCGACGCCACTGACGATAAGTCCCATGCCAATGAACGCCCAGAAGTCTAGTTTTTGGCCATGGAAAATCCAAGCAATAGCTGCCACAAGCACGATGCCAAGCCCAGCCCATACAGCGTAAGCAATACCGACCGGAATGGACTTGAGCGCGAGAGACAAGAAATAGAACGCAAGCCCGTAGCCAGCCACAACTACAACGGAAGGAACTAACCTAGTGAATCCATGGCTAGACTTCAGTGCGGAAGTTGCGATGACCTCGCCAAAGATTGAAACAGCCAGAAATATCCAGTTCTTCACGCGCAATCTCCTCTACGGTATGAAGGAGAAATTGTAGTGGCTATGAGTTGCCAAAAACAGTCTTGCGGCTATCGATTTTCTGTGAGCATACGCAACGCCAAATCTGGCATCTAACGCCCGCCTAAGGGGCTGGCAACGCATGACACTAAACCCAAACACAACAGCCGTAACCACCACAGCTCATTGGGACTGGAAACGCCACGCGTTGACAGTCCCTCTTGAGGCGTTTGTTATGTGTGTGTTCAAACCATCAAATTTAGTCAGGAACTACTATTAAACCTAATTGCTCTAAAAGTTGTTCTTGCTGCCACGAACAGATTTTTACACCTGTAAGGTCAACTTTCCGAGGGTCTAAACCATACAACTCCGAGTGGCTCAAATCACAACCTTGCAACCTACACTGGCTCCAACACCCTTCAGAAAATACTCCCCGACTTAAATCAGACTCTTTAAATGATGCACCACTCAGATTTGCGCCAATCCATCTATTCTCAAACAAATCACACTTTTCGATACACTGCCTTTCAAAGTTGGCGTATGAAAGATTACAACCTGTTATATAAGCTGAACAAAAATACATTCTGTTCGATACCTGATTCATGAAGCTAGCTTGAGCAAAATTGGCACCCTTTAAATCGCATTCTCTGAACTCGATACCAAAACAATTTGCACCTTTGAAATACGACATTGAAAGACTGCAGTTTTTAAAAGATGCATCTCTAAGATCCGAGTAAGAAAAATCACACCCCTCTAATTCACCTCGTTCAATGAAAGAACAATCTACAAATTGTGTATCGCGGAGGTTCGCTCGTTTAAAGGAACAGCAGAAAAATTTGCAATTTTTAAAATACTGACCACTCATGTCTTGATGTGAAAAGTCTGCTTGTACATATAACTGGTCTGTTTTATCCATTTTCTAGCCCTCTTTCTATTTGAGTCGAAGACTAACATTTACCAACCAGTTCTCAAGAAAAATAAACACCTTAAAAACAGCAACTTACAACCACTTAAAATCGCAAAAATAAGGTACCAAATTGACGCTCTAAGGCACTGTTTTTTAATTCACCCATGCCGCATGGCTAGAAAAAAGTTTTGATTAATCATGGCGCTTGCAAGAAAAACACATAACTTTGTTTTAGGGCGACTGCCCTGCTGCGTAACATCGTTGCTGCTCCATAACATCAAACATCGACCCACGGCGTAACGCGCTTGCTGCTTGGATGCCCGAGGCATAGACTGTACAAAAAAACAGTCATAACAAGCCATGAAAACCGCCACTGCGCCGTTACCACCGCTGCGTTCGGTCAAGGTTCTGGACCAGTTGCGTGAGCGCATACGCTACTTGCATTACAGCTTACCAACCGAACAGGCTTATGTCCACTGGGTTCGTGCCTTCATCCGTTTCCACGGTGTGCGTCACCCGGCAACCTTGGGCAGCAGCGAAGTCGAGGCATTTCTGTCCTGGCTGGCGAACGAGCGCAAGGTTTCGGTCTCCACGCATCGTCAGGCATTGGCGGCCTTGCTGTTCTTCTACGGCAAGGTGCTGTGCACGGATCTGCCCTGGCTTCAGGAGATCGGAAGACCTCGGCCGTCGCGGCGCTTGCCGGTGGTGCTGACCCCGGATGAAGTGGTTCGCATCCTCGGTTTTCTGGAAGGCGAGCATCGTTTGTTCGCCCAGCTTCTGTATGGAACGGGCATGCGGATCAGTGAGGGTTTGCAACTGCGGGTCAAGGATCTGGATTTCGATCACGGCACGATCATCGTGCGGGAGGGCAAGGGCTCCAAGGATCGGGCCTTGATGTTACCCGAGAGCTTGGCACCCAGCCTGCGCGAGCAGCTGTCGCGTGCACGGGCATGGTGGCTGAAGGACCAGGCCGAGGGCCGCAGCGGCGTTGCGCTTCCCGACGCCCTTGAGCGGAAGTATCCGCGCGCCGGGCATTCCTGGCCGTGGTTCTGGGTTTTTGCGCAGCACACGCATTCGACCGATCCACGGAGCGGTGTCGTGCGTCGCCATCACATGTATGACCAGACCTTTCAGCGCGCCTTCAAACGTGCCGTAGAACAAGCAGGCATCACGAAGCCCGCCACACCGCACACCCTCCGCCACTCGTTCGCGACGGCCTTGCTCCGCAGCGGTTACGACATTCGAACCGTGCAGGATCTGCTCGGCCATTCCGACGTCTCTACGACGATGATTTACACGCATGTGCTGAAAGTTGGCGGTGCCGGAGTGCGCTCACCGCTTGATGCGCTGCCGCCCCTCACTAGTGAGAGGTAGGGCAGCGCAAGTCAATCCTGGCGGATTCACTACCCCTGCGCGAAGGCCATCGGTGCCGCATCGAACGGCCGGTTGCGGAAAGTCCTCCCTGCGTCCGCTGATGGCCGGCAGCAGCCCGTCGTTGCCTGATGGATCCAACCCCTCCGCTGCTATAGTGCAGTCGGCTTCTGACGTTCAGTGCAGCCGTCTTCTGAAAACGACAAACGATGTCAGAATAGAGTTAAATTTCCTATTGATTGACATATTCCGTCAAAGGTAATAGATTTCATCCTGACACTTTTGCCTTTGGAGGCATCTTGCAAGGTCAACGCATCGGCTATGTCCGCGTCAGCAGCTTCGACCAGAACCCGGAACGGCAATTGGAGGGTGTTCAGGTGGCGCGGGTGTTCACCGACAAGGCTTCTGGCAAGGACACCCAGCGTCCCGAGCTGGAAAGGCTGCTGGCCTTCGTCCGCGAGGGCGACACCGTGGTGGTGCATAGCATGGACAGGCTGGCACGCAACCTTGATGACCTGCGCCGCATCGTCCAAGGGCTGACACAACGGGGCGTGCGCATGGAGTTCGTCAAAGAAGGGCTGAAGTTCACCGGCGAGGACTCACCGATGGCCAATCTGATGCTGTCGGTCATGGGAGCCTTCGCTGAGTTCGAGCGCGCCCTGATCCGCGAACGTCAGCGCGAGGGAATCGTGCTGGCCAAGCAGCGCGGTGCCTACCGGGGACGAAAGAAATCGCTGAACAGCGAACAAATTGCCGAGTTGAAACGGCGAGTTGCGGCAGGCGACCAAAAAACCTTGGTGGCCCGTGACTTCGGCATCAGCCGCGAAACCTTGTACCAGTACCTGCGGGAAGACTGACCATGCCACGCCGCTCAATCCTGTCCGCCACCGAGCGCGAAAGCCTGCTGGCACTGCCAGATGCCAAAGACGAACTGATACGGCACTACACGTTCAACGAAACCGACCTGTCGGTGATCCGTCAGCGTCGCGGCGCCGCGAATCGATTGGGCTTCGCTGTGCAGCTTTGCTACTTGCGATTCCCTGGCACCTTTTTGGGCGTCGATGAGCCTCCGTTTCCGCCCCTGTTGCGCATGGTGGCCGCGCAACTCAAGATGCCAGTGGAAAGTTGGAGCGAGTACGGCCAGCGCGAACAGACACGGCGGGAGCACTTGGTCGAGCTGCAAACGGTTTTTGGGTTCAAGCCCTTCACCATGAGCCACTATCGGCAAGCCGTGCATACATTGACCGAGCTGGCCTTGCAGACCGACAAAGGCATCGTGCTGGCGAGCGCACTTGTCGAGAATCTGCGGCGGCAGAGCATTATCCTGCCCGCCATGAATGCCATCGAGCGCGCAAGCGCCGAGGCCATCACCCGTGCCAACCGACGCATTTACGCGGCGCTGACCGATTCTTTGTTATCACCCCACCGTCAGCGCCTGGACGAACTTCTCAAGCGCAAGGACGGCAGTAAAGTGACGTGGCTGGCATGGCTGCGCCAGTCGCCTGCCAAACCGAACTCTCGCCACATGCTCGAACATATTGAGCGCCTGAAATCCTGGCAAGCACTTGATCTGCCCGCAGGCATCGAGCGGCAGGTTCACCAGAACCGCCTGCTCAAAATCGCTCGTGAAGGTGGCCAGATGACGCCTGCTGATCTGGCAAAGTTCGAGGTGCAACGACGCTATGCCACGCTGGTAGCGCTGGCCATCGAAGGCATGGCCACCGTCACCGATGAAATCATCGACCTTCACGATCGCATCATCGGCAAGCTGTTCAACGCGGCCAAGAACAAGCATCAGCAGCAGTTCCAGGCTTCCGGCAAGGCGATCAACGACAAGGTGCGGATGTATGGGCGCATCGGTCAAGCGTTGATTGAGGCCAAGCAAAGCGGCAGCGATCCGTTCGCCGCCATCGAGGCCGTTATGCCCTGGGACACCTTCGCCGCCAGCGTCACCGAAGCGCAAACATTGGCGCGGCCTGCCGACTTTGATTTCCTGCACCACATCGGTGAAAGCTATGCCACGCTACGCCGCTACGCGCCGCAGTTCCTGGGCGTGCTCAAATTGCGGGCTGCGCCCGCCGCCAAGGGTGTGCTCGATGCCATCGACATGCTGCGCGGCATGAACAGCGACAGCGCGCGCAAGGTGCCCGCCGATGCGCCAACCGCATTCATCAAGCCGCGCTGGGCAAAGCTGGTTCTGACCGACGACGGCATCGACCGGCGTTACTACGAGTTATGCGCCCTGTCGGAGCTGAAGAACGCGCTGCGCTCCGGTGATGTCTGGGTGCAGGGTTCTCGCCAGTTCAAGGACTTCGACGAATACCTGGTGCCGGTCGAGAAGTTCGCCACTTTGAAGCTGGCCAGCGAATTGCCGCTGGCAGTGGCCACCGACTGCGACCAATACCTGCATGACCGGTTGGAATTGTTGGAGGCGCAACTCGCCACAGTCAACCGCATGGCTGCGGCCAACGACTTACCGGATGCCATCATCACCACCGCGTCAGGCCTGAAGATCACGCCGCTGGACGCGGCAGTACCAGACGCCGCGCAAGCCATGATCGACCAGACAGCTATGCTGCTGCCGCACCTCAAAATCACCGAGTTGCTGATGGAGGTCGATGAATGGACGGGCTTCACCCGCCACTTCACACACCTGAAGACCAGCGACACGGCCAAGGACAAAACCTTGCTGTTGACGACGATCCTGGCCGACGCGATCAACCTGGGTCTGACCAAAATGGCCGAGTCCTGCCCTGGCACCACCTACGCCAAGCTGTCTTGGCTGCAAGCCTGGCACATCCGCGATGAAACCTATTCGACGGCGCTGGCCGAGCTGGTGAATGCGCAGTTTCGGCAACCCTTCGCCGGCAACTGGGGTGACGGCACCACGTCATCGTCGGACGGCCAGAACTTCAGAACCGGCAGCAAAGCAGAAAGCACTGGTCATATCAACCCGAAGTATGGAAGCAGTCCAGGACGGACTTTCTACACCCATATCTCCGACCAGTACGCGCCCTTCAGTGCCAAGGTGGTCAACGTGGGCATTCGTGATTCAACTTACGTGCTTGATGGCCTGCTGTACCACGAGTCGGACTTGCGCATCGAGGAACACTACACCGACACGGCAGGCTTCACCGATCACGTGTTTGGCTTGATGCATTTGCTGGGATTTCGCTTCGCGCCGCGTATCCGTGACTTGGGCGAAACCAAGCTATTCATCCCCAAGGGCGATGCCGCCTATGACGCGCTCAAGCCGATGATTAGCAGCGACAGGCTGAACATCAAGCAAATACGCGCCCATTGGGATGAAATTCTGCGGCTGGCCACCTCCATCAAGCAAGGCACGGTAACGGCTTCGCTGATGCTGCGCAAACTCGGCAGCTACCCGCGCCAGAACGGCTTGGCCGTGGCGTTGCGCGAGCTGGGGCGCATCGAGCGCACGCTGTTCATTTTGGATTGGCTGCAAAGCGTGGAGCTGCGCCGCCGCGTCCATGCGGGGCTGAATAAGGGCGAGGCGCGCAACGCGCTGGCCAGGGCGGTCTTCTTCTACCGATTGGGTGAAATCCGCGACCGCAGTTTTGAGCAGCAGCGCTACCGGGCCAGCGGCCTCAATCTGGTGACGGCGGCCATCGTGTTGTGGAACACGGTATATCTGGAGCGTGCCACCAGTGCTTTGCGTGGCAACGGCACGGCGCTGGACGACACATTGTTGCAATATCTGTCGCCGCTGGGGTGGGAGCACATCAACCTGACCGGCGATTACCTATGGCGCAGCAGCGCCAAGGTCGGTGCGGGGAAGTTTAGGCCATTGCGACCGCTGCCACCGGCTTAGCGTGCTTTATTTAATGAGATGGTCACTCCCTCCTTCCCGGTACTATGCTGAGGACAGGCTTTCATTCGGAGAACCATCATGGAAAACATTGCGCTTATTGGTATCGATCTGGGTAAGAACTCTTTCCATATTCATTGTCAGGATCATCGTGGGAAGGCCGTTTACCGTAAAAAATTCACCCGACCAAAGCTAATCGAATTTCTGGCGACATGCCCGGCAACAACCATCGCGATGGAAGCCTGTGGCGGTTCTCACTTTATGGCACGCAAGCTGGAAGAGTTAGGGCATTTTCCAAAGCTGATATCACCGCAATTTGTCCGCCCATTCGTTAAAAGCAACAAAAATGACTTCGTTGATGCTGAAGCTATCTGTGAAGCAGCATCACGTCCATCTATGCGTTTCGTGCAGCCCAGAACCGAATCTCAGCAGGCAATGCGAGCTCTGCATCGTGTCCGTGAATCCCTGGTTCAGGATAAGGTGAAAACAACTAATCAGATGCATGCTTTTCTGCTGGAATTTGGTATCAGCGTTCCGCGAGGTGCTGCCGTTATTAGTCGACTGAGTACCCTTCTTGAGGACAGTAGTTTGCCTCTTTATCTCAGCCAGTTACTGCTGAAATTACAACAGCATTATCACTATCTTGTTGAGCAGATTAAAGATCTGGAATCTCAGTTGAAACGAAAGTTGGACGAAGATGAGGTTGGACAGCGCTTGCTGAGTATTCCCTGCGTTGGAACGCTGACTGCCAGTACTATTTCAACTGAGATTGGCGACGGGAAGCAGTACGCCAGCAGCCGTGACTTTGCGGCGGCAACAGGGCTGGTACCCCGACAGTACAGCACGGGAGGTCGGACGACATTGTTAGGGATTAGCAAGCGGGGCAACAAAAAGATCCGAACTTTGTTGGTTCAGTGTGCCAGGGTATTCATACAAAAACTGGAACACCAGTCTGGCAAGTTGGCCGACTGGGTCAGGGAGTTGTTGTGTCGGAAAAGCAACTTTGTCGTCACCTGTGCTCTGGCAAACAAGCTGGCCAGAATAGCCTGGGCACTGACGGCGCGACAGCAAACTTACGAAGCATAAAGGCAGAAATACACCAGTTTAAACAATCATTCATCTGGTTTTGCGAATACTGATATTGATGATACTAACGGCCCACCGGCCTGTTGAGGAACCTGTAAAACGGAAAGGCTCATTGAAGCCGTATATTTTCTGGAGGTTCATCAGGCGCGGAACTCATCGAGGCGCGGGAATAAAATCCCATTCAGACGCCGGATAGATTCAAGCAAGCCAACTTGTCGTCAAAATCGGTGTTGCAAAAACGGGAGTGACCATAGATTCCGTTTTCTGAGACGACCCCTACAATACCGACACCGATGGCTGTTACGGCGACCTTACGCAGGTCTTCACCGATAGCTCCCAGAGTCTTCTTGTCAGGAGAGAAAAGACGCACAAACCACGTCTTAATACGCAAAAACTTTTTCATGATTACCTCCATAGTTGAAGAGGAGGCGAATCATGCCTGAGAGGGCATGAACACCCCCTCAGGGTTAAAGTTTTAGGCAGACAAAGCTGTTGGCTTCGCCTTGTTCATCTTCATTGAGTTAATGATCTTCGTCGCTTCATCAGCAAACGGGCCAGTAACTTGGATAGGCTCCCTTCTTGCGAAGGAGGCTGTCACCATCATTCTCTGGCCGTGCATCAGATGACGATACCGAGACCGCATAAGCTCAACGTAGGCCGCAGAGTCCCCCTCCCACCCCTCAGGGGGAGAGAAGGGGCACACCGCGTCGTTACCAGGCGTTGTATCAACCTTCGAGACATCAATGACGGCCATACTCAGCTCTCCTTCTCGCAATGAAATCGCGCAGGTAGCGAGCATTCGGGAAACCGAGGCTTCCCTGACTCATCAGGACATCGTTCCAGTCAATCCCTTTCGCTCTGGGCGGGATCGGGAGCTTAGGCAGCAGGACGTACACACGAATGCCGCGCTTCTCCAGCTTGGCTTTCAGCACGTTCGCTGACTTCTCCCCAGTCACAGACTTATCTTTGTCAGCCCAGATCAGTACGGTGTGAACACCTTCTGGAACCTCGAAGGACTCCATTAGGGTGGCATTGACCGTTGACCAAACCGGGATTTGAGTGACTCGATAAGCTGACAGAGCTGTTTCCAGCCCTTCTGCAACACCCAGGATACCCTCAGTCGGTTCACCGAGGCGGATGGCCGCGCCATTGACATCCAAACCGTCAGGAATGGGCATCATCTTTTTGGCGTTGCCGACCTTGGCTTTTTTACCGTTTTGGGTGAGATAGGTGCGGTGGAGCGTTACCAGGTTGCCTTCCACATCTCGGATAGCGCAGACGATAGCCGGGAATTTCCCAACTTCATTGCCATCTTCGTCGTAGTAGGCCATAGCCGGATTGAACCGCAGACAGTCTGTTTTTTCTACTTCATCAACTTTGAACAGCAGCTCGCGGTTTTTGAAGTACAGACGCATTGGCTCAGTCACATGACTGGAGAACGGCAAACACTCGTTCCATACCTTCTCGATTTTCTCACGGAGACGAGCACTGTAAGCGCGTTCGCGCTCCATTCTCTTCTCCATTTCTTCTTGGAGCTCAAGCAACCAAGGCTTAGGTTGTTCACGAAACATCGGAACAACTTTCGGCTTATTTTCGCTGCTTTGCTCTTCCGGTTGTGTGGCCGCAGGTTGTACTTGCGGTGCCGGAGTTTCTACCTTGCGGTTGACCACAGGGGCCGACTCAACATGGTGACTCACCGGCTCAACACCACCGTTCGAGCGAGCGCGGAACTGCGTTACCGTAGCGCCGCGACGTTCCACCAGCCAGGTGTTGCGATGCGTTTGCATAGGTTGTTCTCTCACAACATTCCCCTGCTCGTCCTTAACTTCAACGACGACAGTTACAGGCTCGCGCCCGAGGTTTGTCATGACGATCTCATCCCCATACTTGGCTTCACTTTCACCAATGGCTCTTTCAAGATCCACGCCCCAGATGGTGCGTTCCAAACCGCTCTTGTCACGGATGAAGGCAAAGTAGCTGAGCTCGTTGTCTTCGTTATGCTCATAAGGAGCTTTACCGTGGGCAATCAGAGTACCGGCAATGGATTTTTTACGATTCTTGGAATCGAGAACCTTGTTATTCACCTTCATAGGCTCTTGCTGAACAGGCGCTTTGGCCTGGACAGGAGCTCGTGTCGGTGCAGCGGCTTGTTGATACTGGGGTTGCTCTTTCTCAACGCCCAGATAATCACCAACCTCGCTCAGGCACTGTTTAAAGTCCCAGTTATTGAGCCACATCAGCAGCTCAAAACCATCATGATTGGCACCGCATGTATTGCATACGCCGCCACCAGTCAGGTGGGCATCCTTGAACAGTCGGAAGCCATCTTTCCCGCCGTGGATAGGACAAGAAACATGACGACCAGGTTTACGGAGAGCTGGTTCAAGATGGGGCGCTAGGGCCGCCAGGATGAATAGCCAGTTTCCGTTTGCAGCTTCACGAACGGTGTCAGCTTTGTAGTAAGACATAGGTTTTCTCCTTAGCGTGAACCCCAGCATCGAGGCTTCCTTAAACCCCCGTCGCCAGGGTTTTAAGGAAACCCCGACACCGGGAGAATGTGCCAAGGAGGCTCCCCAGCCGGGGAGTTCTCCCCGGCGAGGGGTTTAAAAAGGTCGCCCCCGAAACGGAGGCGAATTTTGTGAATATCACAAGCACAAATGAGCGCCCTCTTCCGAGGCCATCATGATTGTGACATCTGCGGTTACAGGATCTGACTTAATCACAACCTCAGTGGGTTTGAAAAAGCCATCTACAGTGGGCATGGGGTAATAAAGACGAATCTTTCCCCAATTCTTGTTGTCGGTAAAAGCGACCTTTGTTTGAGCAACACAAAGCTGCAAAAACATGAAAAGGAAGTCTTCTACCGAGTGCTTACCATCTGCACCAAATACTCCATCGACAATTGCCGGGGTCACTGCCACATTGGTCAGGAAACCAGCTTGTTTACCGATGGAAGATTGGTCCACCAGCAGACCATCATTGATGGCTTGTTGACGGATTTGGGCGAGGTCCAATTTAGCTACTTGGTTCATAAGGTGTACTCCAAAGTTAATGGGTACACCTACCCCGTGCGGGGAAGTGTACCCGCATGGGTTATTGAAAGGTCACGGCCAAAGCCGAGCTTTAAGGTTCCGAGTTTTACGCTGGCTGAATGCGCCAAAGAACGGTCGGAGGAAACGAGTCAGCGACACGCTTCACATTCGCGTAAAGAGTGTCCGTAAAGACACGCTCTAAGCGACGACCACCTTGACGATAAACCAACTTAAAGTCTTGGAATTTGTTCATGGATACCTCCAGAAATAACGGGAGGTATCTCCAGCAGGAGATAGACTCCCGCAGGGATTAATAAATTAACGTTAATTTGCTGTTTGTTTTTGGCGACCAGCTATCGCACTTTTCGCTCTCCGAAGAGAACAAAATCTGCTTACTGATGGTATTCACCATGAGTAAGAAGACTTGGGAAGTAAAGCAGGGGTTTCCCCCTGCCTTGTTATGCCGCTTTGAGGTGGCGAGAGAAAAAGTCCCTGGTTTGCTGGATAGCTCCCCGGAGAAGTTCTCGTCTGTAGCCAGCGTAGCTCTTGTCATCACTGGCAACGGTCAAGCCGTGCAGACTCTCTTCACCCAGGACAATCTCGTTTTCACGAGAGAGTACCTCAACACGTAGGCCAAGCACTCGCTCTTTCCCTTCCAGGATAGAACAAATTGTTTGGTCTCTTACTTCGTCATCCCAGTGGCCCATATCGAAATCCCGCTCAGGGAGTTCAGTAACACGCACCAGGTAGTTTTCAGTGGCCCGTTCCCAAACCACTTCATCTTCGCATGGAGAGGCCTCGATCAGCGAGTACCCGTCCGCTTCGAGCTTCTTGGAAAGACTTTTTACATCATCCGCCAGCTCCAGCACAAAGCGTTCCCAGAGGTCTTGCCAGCGCTCGACCATATCCTGGTTAATCCCTTCAATGCCGGTGCCAATCATGGAATCATCATCAGGGAAGATCCCTGTGAAGTCCACGTTGTCGTCGATGTTCATGCAGTTCCAATGGCTGTAGTGATGCCCGTGACTATTCCGAGTAATGGACAGGTCACAGGAACCATATTCGCGGAGGACAGAAAGCATATTCTCAATGTCTTTCTGTGCCATCAGGTTCTTCACGCGGCTGACAGCATCCACTTGGCCGGGCTCAGTGCTGAATAGGCGATTCATGAGAGCTTTGACGTCATCAACGCTCAAATCCCCGTAGAAGGCTACGCCATCCCCCTGGCAGTATCCGAGACTGTACTCAATCGTCAGATCATCCGGGTATCCACACTTAACCAGTTCGTTTTGAAAATGCTGTTTAATCATTGGTATCTCCTTAATTTCAGAGGGAGACACCATCCCCTCAGGGACCGATGTCCCCCGTGGGGTTAATGTTTGGGTTAAGAAGCCTTGCGGCTTAATTCAGTATCAAATCGAGGACCTTTGAGAACCGCAGTTTTCATAACCTCGAAGTTTCTTGGGTAACGCAGCTTTGAAACTGCGCCAGCTCGGATGTCGGCAGCCTCACTTGGAGAGACTAGCCTTAACCCTTCGCTGGTTTCAGCGTAGAACCAACCGGCATAACGCTCATAGGCATTCTGCTGGTACTGTTCAGTCGCCATATTCTTCCGGATCGCCTCTGTTAAGGCCTCAACAACACCGTCATCTTTCGTGATGATGTTGAAAACATGAGAGACAGTCAGGAAGTTCCCAAAGAAGCAGGCTGCCCCAAGCCAAGGCTGGAACATTTCGCCATTTCGCCCCGTCCTCACCATTGGTTCAAACGGGTATGGGCGATAACAGTGATACTGCTCAAACATCGGGTCAAGAACGTTGTCACCCAGGACATCCAGTAAAGTCTGAATACTGTCCGGGTCTTGGCCTGCCCACTTACTCCCATTGCTGAGAATCAGTGTTTTACCGTCAGTACGCTCCAGAGCTTGTTCAAAGTTAGACATAGTGCATTCCTTTTGGTTAGGACGCACCACACCCTCTCGGGATGATGCGCCCGAGTGGGTTAGTTGAGAAGGCTTAGCCGTCAAGTCCGTAAATTACGGCGGAGCCGGGCTCCATCTCGACAACTTGTGCGCTTCCTTCTTCTATCAGCTCCTGCATGTAACCAGACTCAGCATCCGGATTACGTTCGCAGTGTTCGTCCCAGCGTTTCAAAAGCCCTTCTGTGGCTTGTCCGTGGGTCTCACCAAGGCCGATAAACTCATAGTGTCCTGTGTTTACGATGATCACCACCATAGCTAGTGCTCTCCTACAGGTCACTTGGTACATACAGGTCATCTTTGATGGCAGAAAAATCGACAGGAGACTGGTCCCCATAGGTTCGATTCACGCCACCAGCATCATCGACACTGACAAAAACCGTGCGGAGTAAACCGCTGGGCTTTGCAGGGTAAACGATGCTGACATGCTGACCTTTGTACTGTTCTGACAAAGTGCTTTGAAGCTCATCAACCGAACGGAATTTCCGGTCGCGGCCAAAGTCCTTAATCTTGATGTCGCCAGGGATTGGATTAGTCATCGTTACCCCCTGCCAGCAGTTTATCTACTGAATGGCCGAGTCCGTTACCAAACCATTTGTCCAGAGCGTCGATTTCCGGGAAGTCCGATTTCACCTGAGCAACAACACGTTCCATTTTGCTGAGAGCATCCTGGAACTCAAGGCGGCACTGTTGCAAAGTTAGCGATGAGGCAGCCTTTTGTCTTATTCAAAGGCCTTACATTTCAAAAACTCTGCTTACCAGGCGCATTTCGCCCAGGGGATCACCATAATAAAATGCTGAGGCCTGGCCTTTGCGTAGTGCACGCATCACCTCAATACCTTTGATGGTGGCGTAAGCCGTCTTCATGGATTTAAATCCCAGCGTGGCGCCGATTATCCGTTTCAGTTTGCCATGATCGCATTCAATCACGTTGTTCCGGTACTTAATCTGTCGGTGTTCAACGTCAGACGGGCACCGGCCTTCGCGTTTGAGCAGAGCAAGCGCGCGACCATAGGCGGGCGCTTTATCCGTGTTGATGAATCGCGGGATCTGCCACTTCTTCACGTTGTTGAGGATTTTACCCAGAAACCGGTATGCAGCTTTGCTGTTACGACGGGAGGAGAGATAAAAATCGACAGTGCGGCCCCGGCTGTCGACGGCCCGGTACAGATACGCCCAGCGGCCATTGACCTTCACGTAGGTTTCATCCATGTGCCACGGGCAAAGATCGGAAGGGTTACGCCAGTACCAGCGCAGCCGTTTTTCCATTTCAGGCGCATAACGCTGAACCCAGCGGTAAATCGTGGAGTGATCGACATTCACTCCGCGTTCAGCCAGCATCTCCTGCAGCTCACGGTAACTGATGCCGTATTTGCAGTACCAGCGTACGGCCCACAGAATGATGTCACGCTGAAAATGCCGGCCTTTGAATGGGTTCATGTGCAGCTCCATCAGCAAAAGGGGATGATAAGTTTATCACCACCGACTATTTGCAACAGTGCCTTCCAAAGAAAGATTATCAGTCCGGACGGGGAATTAATTTGAATAAATGACCAACCGTTACTTTCGTTTTTTCAGAAAATAAAGAACAGCAGCACAGACTACCAGTACAGCAAACAGCCAGGAAAACGGATTGCCGTTAGTCATGTGACAAAGAAGTTCTGATAATGGCATTCCGTATTCTTATTATTCCCTCTTCGCGGCAACACTTCACGGACGCACAAAGAATTTGCACAACCGCTCAGTGTTTTCATATTTATTTCGGAAACGCCGGAGAGAAATGAAATTTATTTTATTTCTTTCCGGGCCTGGACAACGAGCAAAGCGAGGCGTCAGTCAGGAGGCCAGTCAGACCGGCCTCCTGAAGATGATTAAAGAATATTTGCAATTGATTTGGCCAGTTGTTCTTCCAGAACTGGTTTTGCCTCTTCAAACTTCAGGTTAACCTTGTTGGCATTCGATACCACACGGGTCTGGTATTTATGCTGATTACCGGTTTCGGTGCTGGTCTGAATTTTGGCACCCGAGGTTCCCTGGCGGAGGGCGGCAACATTGTCCGTTGTCACGGTCGCTTTTGTCCGTTCTGAGATCTGTACGTCGGTGATCATGGTGTAGTTAATATCTTCCACCATCGCATCAGCGGCCATCCCCACAAGCCCGGCAGCAAGCCCTACTCCCAGCGTGGCACCTGCTGAGTTAGAGTTATACGCTGTGATACCGGCCCCGAGCGCTGCCCCGGAGAGCGCACCTTCATAACCACGGTTCAGCCATCCCTGGGACTCACGCAAATCCATCTTGTCGGCCTTCAGCACGTTGGCCTGAATCCAGTAGTATGCCTTGTCCGGTGAGATGACCACTGTATACCCTTTTGCCTGAATGTCTTTTGCAATCAGGCTCTGCAGGTCACTCATATCCTTATCGGAGGTGTTTTTCACCTGCAGATATACCGTCCGTTCACTGGAGGGGTCAAGCCAGATGGTCTGGCTCATCTGGGTTTTCACTTCAAGATTGCGCTTTTTGATTGCTGTGCTCATCGCACCACACCCTGACAGGGCCAGAGTGGAACTGACCAGTGTAACCATCATTATTTTTTTCGTTTTCATCGAATTTCCTTTATTAAAGGCCATATTAATAGTACATCACATTGTTTATGCTGAGAGCTAAGTATTCTGTTAAGATAAGTTAGAGTGTCATGCAGAATTAAAATGAAAACGCCTTCCCTAATGTCAGCTTATAAATATCAGGCATTAATCATTCAGCCAAATTTTACTGATCACATCAGTATTTCAAGTTCAACTGTAACTGTTTGCTGCAGTTTAATTAACTCACGATTATAGCCGCCCATTTGCTACCTGTAATGATGGCTAGAACTATAACCGTAAGAGTTACCACCAATATCAACACCAATACCTGACATTGGTAAACCTGTTGCTGGATTAGATCTACTAAATTCAACAGATTCGAAATCCAAACTAACATGGTTATCAGATTCCTCAACAGCAACCTGAGTTTTCATCCAATCTTTTATGCTTATGCAGTTGCTAACTTTTCTCAAATCACATAACGTCCCGAATATAAATATCATCAGACTCAGCATTGGTGATATCAGTGAACATATCGGCATAATGATATACCAAATGACCTTACTGAACTTGTACTCACCCGGGGTGTTATGTTTCTTACTGATTTGATGAAACAGCCAGATAAATAATCCCTGCCACAACAGAACAAAGGCGAGTATAAATCCAGTTTCTGGCATATCCCATCCGGCAAGATAACAGGCAATAAACTGAACCATCATCACCAGGCATATCTGAATAAAATTTTTCATCACAACCTCCCAGGTATCTTCCTAAGGTTTATGCTTGTCCTGATACTCCTTCGCCCTTTTCATAAGTTCTTCCGGACTGTCAGCACCGGGCATCCGTTTCTGGGCAGATGTCTCTTCATTATATTTATTATCCTGAGAGAGTGCTTCTGTTTTATGCTGTTTCTGTAGGTCAGAATACTGCTGGCCGATAGCCTTTTCCTCACCCTGGATGTTTTCCTGAGTATCGCTGATACCGGAACGGTATGCTGTGACCATATTATCAACCTGAGGCTTCACATCATTGCGAATATTACTGTCCTGTGTCCGCTGGTCGAGTGTCGCCTGATGAGCCTGGTGATCGGCAATAACATCCTGTCGGTCACCACCACCGGATACCACGCCCATCCCTCTGCCTGTCTCACTACGACCTTCACTCCAGGCATTATCCACCCCGGGCTGAACCTGTTCCTGAACAAAAGACCAGGCCATTGCCCGGCGTTGTTCCGCCACTTCCGGAGAGCTGGTATTTGTCAGAATGGCTTCAGCATCATTCGGCGCATGCTTCTGTACATAATTCACAAACTGCTGTGACAAATCCTCACTCATCTGTCCGCTCATGCTTTCTGTACGGGATGCCATCTCAGCATACTCATGGCTGCGGGAGAGATTCGTGGTGTACTGGTCATAACTTTGCTTAGCAGAATTCAGTGCCGCAGACAGATGATCCACCCGGGATTCTGCATTATTGTCCGTATGGCTCCCGGATTCACTGACCTTACGGCTCGTAAAGTAATCGCTGGCCTCTTTAAAATCCTGTGTGGCTTTGGCATCCACATCATGACGTGTATTATGGCTGGCATGGGTATTACTGCTGGCCTGATGTGAGTCATTATCTTCCCAGTCTATGCCAGCCTTGCCACCACCTTTAACACCAGCCCCACCACCGACCCCCAATATCTTGGGCCTTATGCCCCACTCTGCATGTGCATCGCCATAAATACCCGCCGATGTTCTGGTGCTTCTCGAAGCCAACTCCTGGGTGGCCTGCTCATTGCTGATATTATGTGCCTTCGCATAACTTTCCACTGCGCTGCGCATCCGGCTGGCCATCATGGAATCCTGCGCGCTCATGGTGCTGTCAGCACCACTGGTCACTGAGTCGCTGCTGCCCCGGTTCGTTCCGAACTGACTGAGCGTACTCCAGGCGCTGGCGATACTGCTGCTGAAACCATGCAGGGCGCTTTCTGCCTGCGTGCTGGCTTCCCGCGCCATCTCCTGCTGTGCCGCCGCTATCTGCCGGGTCGCGTCATTCATGTTGTCGGTGATATGTTCGATAACCGCCTCGTCATAATTTCCTGTGGCCACCATCGCCCTGGCCTGCTGGATCAGCTCCTGGATATACTGCAGCAGGATGTCGTACCCGATATAATCCGTCAGCTGATAAATCATGCTGGTTGACACACCGAGCATCTGCGGGTCAACCAGGTATTTGAAAACCGGGATGGTGGTGCTGGAGATAAACCCTTTTTCCTTATTATCCCGGGGAGTGTCGCTGACCGCCTTGTTCTGAATACTGGTCAGCAGCTTCGTAATCTGTGATTTGAGCGCATTGTCGCGACTGATGGTCACCGGCGTGTCGGCCACCACCTTCAGGCATTTATCCGAATCATTGCAGTGGTATATCTTCGCCGTTCCGCCTTCCATTAATGCCCGGATAATAGCCCGGTCGGTGGTTCTGGCAGGCAGGGGCGTGATTTCGCCGTTGGGTCCAAAAACCAGTGAACCGGTCAGCGTCATCACGAACTCTTTCAACTCCTTGTTGCCGTCAAACATCCTGTTTTTGGACAAAGCATTCCACATGATGTTGATATTTTTGGTCACCCGCTCCTTATCCCTGTCACTGGCTTTATCCCTGACGCTGTCGGATTGCCCGCCCACAGTACATCCCTGCCGGGACGCCGCCCAGTCGGCAAAAATATTGCTCTCACCGGCAATGTCCTGGCAGACCTTCTGCTGGGAGACCTGTGTTTTTGGGAAAAGCCCCCCGACAATCCCCTGCGCCGCCTGGCAGGAACTGAGGTTCATACTGTTAATATCGCTGGCCATTTTCTGCAGAAAATCCTTTGCCGTTTTGATTTCCGGCACCGTCGTCTGCAGCGCAAGGTCAAAAAAGTACCCTGCGGCGTTACTCATAATCTGCTTCACAAAACGCTGCAGTTGCTCGCCGTTAATGAAACTGAATGAGCCGAGATAGGCATCGATGCCCCCGCAACCGGCATTGATATCCGGCAGGGTCATGGAGACCAGCTGGACATTTTTTACCTGTGTCCGGGCATATAAAGAGCCGCCGGAGGCATATCCTGCCGCCTGTCCCTGCCAGACGGAGGGCTGTGTGGTATTGGAAGCAAAGCAAAGCCCAGCTTATTGAAGAACTGGTTCATGTCGCTGTTCACATCGGCAGAGACGGCGGGTGCGACGGTCATCAGCGCCGTACATAATATGAAAAGCGGTTTAATTCTCGTTTTACCCTGCATGTTTTTCTCCGTACATCTGCAGAACGGTATCCATCCGGGCCATAAAACCGGCGGCGTCGGTGGCCCCCTGCAAAAGAGGCAATGCTTCAAGTGTGTTCACGTTAACCAGAAATGTTGTCGGGGTGGCGACGGGAATATTGGGGAAGAAGGTCTGCATCACTTCCGGCGGTGCCGGCAGCGCCTCCGGAAACGCGGCATCCCCCTGTCCGTCCAGGGTATAAGGGAATACCGAAAATCCATACTGCTGTGCCACCTGCTTCAGTACCGGGTCAAACTGGTGGCACCAGGGGCAGCTTCTTTGCATGAACAACACCACTTTCCAGTCGGCGAGGTTAACCGTTTTACCGTTGCTGAGACGAAACCAGCGGGGCGCCGGCGTTACCTTCTGCACGCCCTGCGTATCTGCTGGCTGCTTTTGCCCGGACGGTGCGGCCATCCCGTGCGGGTTATACAGCCGTTCAATCTCTTCCCGCGTGGAGGCATTAACCCCCGTCCCCACCAGAAGCAACAGGAACAGCAAAGCCTTATTGAGAGACATGTGATTTATCCCCCTTTTCTTCTTTTTCAGCAGCCAGAATGGCTGTCTGACGGGCTTCCAGTAACGCACGCTCTTCCCGGCTGACGCGGGCTATCCAGGCATCCAGCACCCGGTAAGCGCCGGACAACACCAGAATGACGGCAATCAGTTCCGCCAGAAAAAAAGCCATCCAGGGTTTGCGGTAAACCAGCCGCCCGACAATGTGAAACCAGACGCCCAGGGAGAAAACCCATACTCCCGTAATATCCGGTAAAGGAAGCGATAATTTATATTTACGCACAGTGGAGTCACTCCATTGTTATTTAATATATGCGATGCCTGATTTATTATCAGAGAACAGAATATTCATCAGTTAAAAAACGCCGCCATGAATAAACTATTTAACAGTGGGGGTTATTTATCTGAATTAAAAATAAAGGGCATAAAGACAACCGCTTCATATGCATTATTTACCTGCGAACGAGTGACAGTAATACCATCCCCTGATATTACTTCAGAAATTCGGCTTAAAATCTTCTGACACATTCTGGAACTGTTTTGCCAGGTCGTCCTGCGTAATAAACCCGTATGACAACGGACGGACACTGCCCTGTTTCGGGTCTACCAGCATCATGGCCGGGAAATATTTCACACCAAGACGCTGCGCCTGCCCCTGGTCAGGACGCGTATCCGGCAGCATCGGGTTAATCACCCCGTCCACGGTCACCGGGATAACGCTCAGACCGTAAGTGGCGCGAAAGCCATTAATCACCTGCGCCAGCTGGCCGTCAATGGGGTCCTGCCCGCGGTAAAAGAACATGATACCGTAGTGTTCAGCCAGCTTTGATATGGCCTGCCGTTGCTGAGTCTGGTCTGCGGCCAGCTGGTTACGTACCGTGCCGTTGTAGTGGCTGTACTGCAGGTTATAGTCCAGTTCAGGATGCGCCAGCATGGCTTTTTTGGCGCTCATGCTGAAAAGCCCCGCCTGCTGCGTCCAGTAATTCTGCAGCCGGAAATATTTCACAAAATTATCCACACCAGGATACAGAATGGCTTCATAAAGCGCCCGTTTCGTGGCAGCCTGCAGCGTGGCCAGCTTCTGCATAATATCCGGTTCCTGACGTGGCACAGCAGGTTTATTTTCCGTCTCCTGCGGACTGACTTTTTCGTTATACCACTGCCAGCCAGCATCTTTTCCGTATGCCACCAGGGGACCACAGAGTAACGCCGCCAGCCACACGATCTGTTTTTTTCGCATCAGACGCTCCCTTCAACTGGATTTATTATCATGTTGCCGGCGTTTCGTCAGGATGAGCACGAAACAGTACAGCGGCATTAACATCACGACATTCGCGGCGATGATAAGCCCCGCGAGCAGGCTATCTTCCGCCGTTGTTGCCTTTACAGTATCCCATGACCAGTACACCGCCGGGGATGCCACGATAACCGTCACCGTCAGCCGGAGCAGAAAAACTATTATCCTCATCTGATTCCCCTTAGTTCCTGCCACTGTCCGGCATTTTTATACCTACCGAAATGACCAGTGTCAGAACCGTCAGGGACATGACGGAAACATCCGCGCCCCCGGGACCGTCCCCGTAAAACAGCATACGGACAATAATCCCGATAAGCAGGAGTTCGGCCCCAAATGTGGCAGACATGATACAGAGCATTAAATAACCGTATTTCCCGGCAGGCTCCCTGCCCTGTATTTTTTCGAACCGCCGGTACGTCAGCCAGACAAAATTACCGACCAGAATACACAGCCATGCCAGCGCGCAGCCCCCGTAACGCATGATCTGAGCGTGGTTCTGATAATGTCTGAAGAGCAGGTCTTTGCCGCTTATTATCAACCAGCCCGTACCCCCCACAATCACACTGACGGTAACCACACCGGCGACGACTTTCAGCAGTAACAGGGCACTTTCTCTGGCTGACTGTTTCAGCCTGTCCCGTTCATTGTCCTGTGCCATTATGCTCTCCTTATTTTCCGGCCTGTTTCAGCTGGTCAGTAATCTGCTCTTTTACCTTTTCCGTCAGCGCGCCACTGTCCGGGATTTTCTGGTTATTCATCAGGTCTTCGTAGAAGTTCGTGAAGTCCAGCTGGTCGAATTTAATCTGCTGTAGTTCGTCCACGGTGATACCCCGGCAGTCAGGATGTTTTGAACTGCCGAAACTGATATGCAGCTGGCCGTTGCGCCCCTGCTGCTGGACTATCTGCGCCAGCTTCGAATCAAACTGGCAGTAGCTGCGTTTCTTCTCCAGACAGACACCCAGTACCTTTTTCGAACAGAATTCCCCGACACTGACCGTCAGTTTGTTCGTTTTTGCTTTGGCCAGAGCTTTTTCGTCACTACTGCATTTAGCCAGACCGATATCCTGCCCCCAGCCACTGTCCTTACAACAGTTGCTGTACCCGGCTGCGGCCTTCTTACAGAATTTCGCCTGTCCGGTGAATGCACGGACGTCAATACCGTTCAGGGCCGCGACATCTTTACCTGCCGCCGCCAGCGCCGCCAGTTGCGATACCGCCTCGCCAAAATCATTGCTCTTTCCGCTCTGCGCCTTATCGCATTCCCCATCGAGGCAGAATACATCCCCGCCACAAATCATGACCTTTCCCGCAGTTTTCGACTCACAGGAGTACGTGGCGTATTCATGCAGGCAGGTGCTCTCACCGGAGTAAAACGCGCACTGCCGGGCGGCAAGAGTACAGGCCGGATTATCGACATACGCCTGGCAGGTGCCGTTGTCCGCAGACTGGGTGACATATTTATCCCGGTATGCCCAGCAGGCCTCCGCCAGGCTCCAGGGTTTTCCTTCCATCACCCCGGTTTTCGTTCCCCCGGGTTCGGTACATTCGGTATCTTTCAGAACACCATCCACCTTGTTGAACGGGCAGCTTTCCACCCACTCCACCCGCGGTATCCACTCCCGGTCCTTAACCTGCATCACCAGTGTCAGCGTGAACGTCGTCCTCCCGCTGGTCAGCTCGTTAAAAATGCGGTCATCCACCACCGACCCGGTACAGCTACCGTTCCCGCTGCAGCTTGTCCCGCTCAGAATCTGGCCTTTGCTCAGCATCATTCCCGTCGCGCCACCCAGTGTAATGGTACTGCCCCACGTCATGTTGAAGGTGGTATTCATAAAGCCGGCACGGGAATTCCACAGATAATTCTGTGTGGTCACATTCAGGCTGGCGCTGCTTATCGTACCTGCTTCCGGCACGGTCACGCTGAAAACGATCTGCTTACCGGAACGGCTGAAACTAAAGGCGGTGAGGGTGTAGGTTCTGACCTCTGATGTCTCTCTCCAGTCGCCGGTGATGGTGGCCGTCCGGGTACAGTATTCCTCCACAGTGGTGTCGCGTTCACAGGTATAATTCGTGAACTCGCTGCGGTTAATCTCCTGCGCGCTGCACTGCTGCCCGGTATTTCCCACAATACTGTCGGCACGGTTCACCACATCCCTTCCTTTTTCAATAAACGGCGCATCCGGTGACAGAATATCTTTGGGCTTGTCCATGAACGATTCTGTAATGGTTTTACCGGTTTCGCCTGTGGCCCACTGCGTCGTGCCGTCATTCTTCAGCCCACTGTCGCCGCCGGCGGTCACACCACCGTAATACTTCGTTTCATCCGGATTCGCGTCATAGCCGGGAATACTCTCCTGAGGATTAAAATTCCGGATACTGCCGGTGCCCTGGCCTTTGATCTGATGGGCAAAATCTGAACCCGCACGATAATCACTGTTACTGTCAGCCTGTGCCAAGCCGGCGGCCAGAAGCAGAAACAGAGGTAACATACGTTTCATTTATTCTCCCCCTCGTATTGCTCAAACCAGAAAACAACCGGTTTATTCACCACACTAATCAGCCCAAAACGCTCTGCTGTCCGGAAGTTAACGCTGCTCCGGCGCCCCCGCTCAACCTGCAGGGAGACCTGTTTTCTGAACATCTCCAGCGAATATGCCGTTTTCAGCAAATTGCACGGCGCACAGGACGGGAAGATGTTTTCCGGACAGTCAGCTTCTGGTCTGAACACTTCACCGGTAGTTTTCAGTCTGAAAATGCCTTTCTCTGCCGCCTTCATGCACCGCTCTGATTTGCGGAGCACTGCCTGAACGTGGTCGGCATGCCAGCCCTTCTCCGGCAGCACACAGCCACAGTAAGCACAGCGGCCACCAAATTTCATACGCAGTCTTTCCCGCTGTTTTCTGGTCAGCGCCATAACATCTCCTTCCTGCTGTTTATTCCGCAGGGAATGTCATTGCGGTTTATCTCCGGCAACATCAAGTAATCCGGCAGCCACCTGCCTGCAGTCCCCGGCGGTGACCACTTTCTCCAGCGCCTGCTTCACCCGCAGATTGCCCCGGATAACGTCATATCCCTGTCGGCAGTACACCACCAGAGTCGGTACGCTGCGGATGTCATATTTCGTGAACAGGGTCGGGTCAATCTGAACACCATCTGTTTCCCCATCCTTCACCAGGGACAGAACGGCATCTGCCGTGGCCTTCAGGTCGTTATCCCGCATTCCACGCAGCGTGGCCGGAATACCGTAGCGACGGGTTTCACCCAGCATGCGCTTCAGTCCCTCTTCCGGAATGGAAAACGAGATAAAGTACACCGAGCCCTGCTCCGGTTTATCCGCCTGAGAAGTCTGCTGCTTTCGGGCAAGGTCATCCAGGAAATGCCGGTCTGACTGCACCAGGGGATTCGCCTGTACCTGCTGCTCTGCCCAGGCTTTCAGCTGATGGTCCGGTTTTTCACGCAGTTGGCTGCTTAAATTTTCCTGATGCTTCAGGAACTGGCGATTTTCAGGGGTATTAGCGACTCCGCCAGCTGATACCGTCCCGCTTATGACCATAATCAGTCCGGCCAAGTATTTTATTTTCCTGTGCATCGCTTTCCCCGGTACATAAATAAAAGAGAAGAAGACGCGAGGGACAGCATAAATGTCACTTCCAGGTAAAGTCTGATGAGCGATATTTTTCCGGTCGTGTCTGTTTCCATCCACGAATTAACAACATCAGAGATGATGCGTTCCGGAAGAAAATAAAAAGCCATCAGCGCAAACATCACCAGCGCAAACGGAAACAGTTTTACACTCTCATTCAGGATCTGCACGACAGCAACCGCCCCCCACCTGATAACGGACAGATAATGCTGCCTCTTATAAATAATTCGCATAAACACCCTCTCTCCGGTATCGGTTTACAGAAATACACAGTTGCGCTTACGCCACATCAGATAGCCAAAGTTCTTCTTCGTGTTGGGCGGATTTTTTCCGGTTTCCCAGCGCATCACACTGCGTCCGAACGGGTGGCACTGCCCGCTGTCCGGGTACATATTCACCATCTGATAACGCCAGCGCTCTTTAGGGAGAATGGGCGACGGATATTCATTACAGACAGCGTTATTTTTCCCGATGGTTTCCATAATCATGCCCTGACGGTGAAGCTTGAAGGCCATCCGCTCACTGACCAGCAGGGAGGGCTGCAGCGGACTGGATTCGTTACTCACCCAGCCGTTAAACGGATACATGGAGCCCTGAGAGCCTGCACACCAGAACAGGACATCCAGCGGTTTATTGAAGGCGCTGGCAATGGCATCTGCCGCGCAGGCCCCCTGAGCTATGGGATTGGCAAAAATTACCGCTTCCGGATTGAGAATGGTGGTCAGGCTGCTGTCCGTCCACGTGGGGTCGATTTCGGAGAGGTACGCAATGTCCAGGTCACCGCCCTCCAGACACCCCAGCGAGGTGATGATATTCAGCCAGTACGTGAGCGGGTATTTGTACCAGTGAACATGGTAGACCGCCCCGTTCACCTGTTTATCCTCCTTCTTCGCCGTACCCTGTGCCGTTTTCCCGAAGGCCGGCAGGCTGAACCCCAGATTCACCATGCAGCCCGGAGAGCGGGTGACGTCCGTCAGCGCCATTGGCTCCCAGTAGCCAATCGCCAGTCCGGGACGCTTAAAAATGGGCGGCGGCGCCGGACAGAACTGGAGCGGCATTGAGGGATTAGCCGTATCCGGCAGCTTTCCCTGACTCACTTTTGTACTGCCCAGCGACAGCGGAAAAAGACAGCTCCAGCAGATATCCGTGATCGGGTTTACAAAACGACTTTCACAGGAGGAATCAGCCGATACCGTGGGAACATGACCGGCCAGCAGAATCAGTACACACAGCCACAGACTCCGTTTCATTTTCTGCCGTCCTCCGCCGGAATAAACTCCACTTTAAGGAAACGCCCGTCTGTTGCGGCCGTCACCCTGGCCGGCACCTGGTCGATCCCGAGGCGCTGACACAGCACCCCGTTCTGGTCAAAGTAAATCCGGCTGTCCAGCGCCTTCTCCATCTCAGGGATGCTGCCCTGTACCAGGATAATTTTGCTCTCCAGCGTCGGCGGCGTCTGGCGTTTCATCCACGCCACTTGTTCCGGATCATCGCCGTTAATGAAATACAGCGTCTGGTTAAAAGGCACATACTGCAGCGGATTCATCACCTCTCCCTGACGGGCAAACACCCGACCTTCGTTATCCCGGATATCGGCCGCCAGTCTGACCGACGGATCAAACAGCCGGCTGCAGTATTTCTCCGCGCGCCCGATACCCGGCACCGCCGGTGGTCGCAGGCTGTTGTGGATTACCCGCTCCTTAAAGGCCTCCATCCGGTGGCCCATCTCACCGGACTGCTGCAGGGCTTCCAGCCGGTGCATAATCACCGCCAGCATGTCCGGCTCCTGCACCGGCCACAGATCGCCCCAGGTACCCAGGTCTGCGGCCGCCACGCTCTGCCCCCATATCAGCAGGGCTGTCAGCCCCCGCCATTTCACGGCTCTGCCCTCATCCGCCGGGCAATATCCTGCTGGATCTCCCGGGTGATATCCGGCGCGCCCTGTACCACCGCCGGTGAAACCAGAATGACGGCATGGTGCTCCCGCTGCCACGCCTGCAGGCTGGCCTCCAGGGCCGCATTAAAGCTCCCGGACAACGCTTTCGACTGCGCTTCCGTCAGTTTTTTCTGGCCAGCGCTGTCAAAAAACGCATCCACGGTCTGTTTCATGTTGAATGCCACCGTCACCGGCGTGTTCAGCCGGGCTATCCCGTAACTGATGGCGGCGTTCAGTACCACCATCCCCAGGCATCCCGGTATCATCCACAGCCCGTCACGCTTACGCGCTCCCGTGCCGTCAGTCTGTTTCTGCTCTGTACTCATACGTCCTCCTGAATGTCTCATGCTCCTGCAGCCAGGCCTCCAGCGAGGCCATCTCCGGTCCTGACTTTTTCCACGCCAGTTGCCAGACCGCCTCGTGAATACTCAGCCCCTCTTTCCGCTTCTGCTGTACAAACTCAAAGTCAGGACCGTCCGAGCTGTACATGGCGCGGCTGAGCGGGTCGACAAACAGACGGTGCCAGGATGAATGGTTTTCCACCTGCAGCAGGAACGAGCTGAACCACTGGTCTTTCGCGGCGCCGAATTTCTCAATCATCTCCCGGTGTAGCTGCGGGAACTGATCCGGATACAGCTGGTTGTATTTCGCGAATTCTTTGGCGCTCTGTTTGAGGATAATTTTGTAGGAAGAGTTACCCCATGCCGCGCGGGCGGCGCTGGACGCCTTGTCGGAGTCAAAGTCGACGATATTCTGCGTGATGGTGATATACGCGCCGGTGTGACGGCGGGCAGTACGGTAGCCTTTTTCGATGAAGTCCCCGACCTTGCGGTTTTTGAAGTCCAGCAAACGCCAGCCTTCGTCGATCACGTTCAGCTTTTTGAGGTTACGCGGCGTGCGGTACATCCGGTTTTCGATGTAGATAATCAGGGAAAACATCACCGCAACCAGCAGGGACGGGCGGTCTTCCAGGCCACCCAGCTCCAGCACCACCATCCTAGCATCATCGCGCAGGGAGGGTTCATCGGAGTTGAAGTATCTGCCGTAAGTGCCTGCTGCCGTGTACTGGTTCAGCAGGACAATCATTTCATCCAGGCGGCTGCGGATACCGGGTGACTCCGCATACTGTTCGCTCGTGCGGGCGTTTTCCAGAAAATCCACCACGTCATCAATACGCGCCCGGTTCTTTTTTGTCAGCCAGGCTGCCCTGACCGCCTGCAGCAACAGGCCCTCATGGACTTCGTCAAGGTTGCCGTTGGGGCTGGCCATCACCGACAACTGGTCGCGGATACGTTCGGCCGACTGGTCAATATTGGTGATATTGGCGAAGGGGTTAAAACGCAGGGTCTCCCCGTCCAGGTACACCCCGCCCATATTTTCGCACAGGGACTTGTACCCGTCCCCCATGTCAAACACCACCGCAAAGCCGCCGGAATCCAGCACGCTGCGGATAAGCGGCTGTATCAGTCCGGTCTTGCCCGCCCCGGAGGTTCCGCAGACCGCCATGTTGTAGTTGGTGTTGTTCATTCCCCGGAAGAAAATATCAATAAAGGCCAGCTGGTTACGGTAGGTCGGAGCCAGCAGCCCGGCGGGAGTTAGCGGGTTATCCGCCACCAGGGGCATCAGATTGGCCACATTGAAGCTCTCCGCCCGCTGTACCACACCGGCTTCCTTCAGCTGCTTAAACAGCCCCTTCCCGGCCATAAAGGGCAGGCAGGCCAGGAAATTACGCATGTGGTTAAAGCGCGGCGAAATCAGCTCAAAACCGTTCTTGCGGAAACTGTTCAGGATATCCTGCTCCGTTTCCAGCGCCGTTTCCTTGTTGTCGCGGCAGAACGCCGTGATATTGAAAAAGTAGGACACCACCGAGGACTGATTCGACGCCAGGCGCTGGCGCAGGTCTCCCCACTCCTTCGCCTCCTTCTCCACGGACGGGAACCATTTGGCGTAGGAGGTCTTCGACTTCTTCTCCAGAACCATGTACTTCAGGTTCGCTTCGCTGTGGGTCTTCACCTGGTCTTCCACCACCAGGGTCAGCGTCAGAATGAACGGACAGGAGATGGACAGCTCCGGGTTCAGCAGATTGCTGTAATTATCCGCCGAGTTCCACAGGAAGGCGATTTCTGGGTTACGGGCCAGATGAAAACTCATGATGCGCGCGGTACTGTTTCTCCCGTGATCGCGCAGTCCCAGCGTCAGGTAATCCTGCCTGACCTTCAGGTCAAAGGAGTCGTCCACGCACTGGTAGTTCAGGTCGGAATACGGGTCCAGCCGGCGCCGGGTCGGATGGAGGGATTCCGGATTGTGATTAATCATCTCCCCGACAATATTAATAAAGGCCTGCGCATCCACGGTCTGTGTGCTGATGTATGCCCCCTGCAGGGAGGCCCGGATAATCTTCACCAGGTTTTCCATCTCCAGGATATCGGCCCGGCTTTTTTTCTGGACGGCGCGCAGTATGAGATGAATACCCGGTAATGGCGCAGGGTCAGCGGCAGGTTCATTCCTTCCGGCAACGGAAAGTGAGTCTCTGCAGCTTTCATGTAGTAGGCGCGGGTGATGGCGTTGAACCGCTCCGCCTGCTCACCGGACCAGGAGAACTCCCGCAGCCCGTACTCAATACGCTCCCCGACCAGCTGGCTGGACATCAGGTGGATACACAGGGGTATCCCGCGCGGCAGTTTGGTACGCAGCAGATGGTCAAGGGAGAGCGCAATGGTCTCGTTAGCGCCGTTGACAGGCGTGGCTTCCAGCATAAAGCCCATCGTGGCGTCATTCATGAACAGGCCGGACTCCTGGTTATAGTCCCGGTACGGCAGCAGACGGCTGAACTGCGGGAAGCTCATCTCGCCGAGGATCTGATTGGCCTGTGCCGATTCATCCGGCAGCTTCAGCGCGGTCAGCAGCGAGTTGGCCGCCTGAGTGACAGTATCAAGCAGGTTCTTCACACGAACACCTTAACCTTAAGAAAAACAGAATGTTGAAACGGAAAGCGCGAACAGACAGAGCAGGAAGACTGCTCCCTGCCACTGCAGAAGAAACAGTCCGTTCCACTGCCACTGATAAAACAACCAGACGGAGGGAGCCAGCAGAGCAAAAACATGAAGACCTGCTGCGACTCCAGTCATGATGGCCGTTGCCTCCCGGCGCACCGCGGAGTTCAGGAGAAAAAGCCGCAGCACGGTCACCACAACAGAGCCTGTTACCAGCAGCGCCTGTAATCTCATCCACTTCCAGGATTCAGCAGAAAGCGGATGCTCATGCAGGAAATATTCATTCACAAAGGAAAGGCTCCAGTACACCAGGAGAAAACCGGCCACGCCGTAACGCTGCAGATAAACCTTCATTCTGATTTATCCCCGCCGACAAACTTCCGGATGTCATCCTGTTCACGCTGACGGGTTGCAAGCTCCTCCACTTCATTACTGCTCTCCCACCAGAGACGCAGGATGTCGTCTTCATCCCGTCCGGTCAGCGTTTTCCCGGACAGCAGGCGGCGGAACAGCTCCCGGCGAACGTCTGCGGTATCTTCCACCCGGCGCATCAGCCACAGCAGTGGCTGACGACTGAGCGCGATATACCTGTCCAGGCAGAAGAACATAAAAACCAGATAAATCAGACAAACGCATATCACGACACACAGCGTGTATTTCAGGAGCAGGGAGGTACTGAATAACGCAGTAATCACACTCAGTACGGCGGTAATTATTGAGAGGAAGCCCAAGTTTTTAAATACCCGAACCTGTCGCCGGTATATCCGGTCATGTTTATCAATAATGGATTCCATTTTTTCAGCGTCTGATTTATGCATAATGCCTGCCCTGTTTTTCCAGAAAAGACTGGCATTCGACACACAACGTCACGCCAGGAAATATTTTTCGCCGCGCTTCCGGAATGGGATTACCGCATGCTTCACACCGGTAAACCGGAATACCTTTACGGTTTACTTTCTGCCGTATCCGGTTAATTCCCGTCACGGTCAGTTGTTCTGTCACTGAATATGCCTCATCGGCTTCATCGCTCATGGAATATGTCTCCTGACACGTTCTGACACGCTACCGCCCGTCCCTTTTCACGCACAGGGCACTCGTCTTACAGGCAGATCCTGAATACAGAAAGCCGGCCGGCATTGCCGGCTGATATCTGACTGACGCGTCAGTTAATTAATCCGTGGCTTTCCCCACACGGACGGTTTAATGACAAAAAATACACCGGACGGCTGATGGTAAATATCCTGGCTGTCAATATAGGGCGCTATCCATAACGCCGCCGTCTGCTCCCCGGCTCTCAGTGGACGGGGCGGTACCACAGGAGAGGCCGTACTGACAGGCACCACCGTTTTCACCTCCCGGGCAGCTGTAAACAGCGGGTGTAGTGCCGGCGGTTTCTGCCCGGAACGCGGGGCGATCACTGTCTTTCCGAGGGGCGGTGTGACGGTACTGACGGCCTGTACCGGCGTCGTGCGAAAGTTACCCTCAGCCAGGTGCGGCAGTGATACCGCACCCGGCTTTACCGTCTCAGGTTGCTCCTGCCTTTTCGCTTTTTCATTGGCCTGCTCCATCGTCATACAGGTGTCTGACGTGGTGGCGGTACATTCAAAGTCGGAGTTCGTTCCGGCGCATCCGGAAAGCAAAAGCGCGCCACAGAAAGGGATCAGGCATGAAATATGGTTCATGATTTCGCCCCTTTCTTATTCTCACGCAGCAGCTTTTTGATTAATTCAGACAGAACACATGTTTTCCCTGCGCCAGGCATTCCGGGAACTGAAAAATTATATTCCCGGCGACCGGAGAGTATTATTTTTGTAGTACAGTTACTGATAACAGATTTCAAAAAATCATCCTGCACGGGCTCATCAGGAACTGAAATAACATTACGTATATTCATTTTTATCACCCTCTTTTTCAGCCTCTTTATTACCGGAATAAGAAACCTGCCCGTTTGTATTTTCTTTTAAAGTCCGGATTTCGTTTTCTTTATCAATATGCTTCAGGTTGTTTGTCGCCGTGTCATACGCATATGTCAGTGGATTGTGACGGTACGGCCGGTCTCCGATCATTACTGCCACCGCGGTATACAACAGCGCCAGCATCCCCCATAACAGCCATCCCGTTTGCGACAGAGACTGGTCGATATCTGCCGCGTATTCTTCCGCGCCGGTTATTTTTAGCGGACAGTTTTCCGTCAGATTCAGCGGTACAGGTGACGACACAGTGAAAACCGGGTCAGGGCAGTCCCGGACCGGAAACATCCCGGACGGGGCCATTGCCCTCACCCGTCCGATTTCCTGCGCCATCTGTTGTCCCGGCGTGGTATCACCCGTCCGGAAGAGCAGAATGACAACAATGGCTGTTGTGGCCAGCGGCCAGATAACGGCATATTTCACGCCCCATATCAGCCAGCGCAGAAGACCGGCAATACGATATAAAACGGCACGTCCCTTCAGGTTGTTCAGCCGGTTATTTCCCATTTGCATGTCCTCCCTGGCTGCCGGACATAAACTGCTGTGGATTCAGGTCACCCAGCTGCTTCAGCATCTGGTCGGTGTTAAAGCCGTTCATATGGCTGTCGACTGACGGAGGTACAGGCACCGGGCTTTCCGCATTTTCATCCTCCTTCCGGTGACGGGCCTGCTCCTGTGCCATTTCTTCCACGGTTTTCAGCTGAAAACCGTCCTGAAACACCACGGTCACTTCATTACCGGCACCAATCGGGATCACCGGGTGATACTGCTCGGCACGTTTGATGTAATAATCACTGAGTGTCTGTGCAGCTTTTGATGCACCACCACCAATCCCCATTCTGAACACATCGCCCGCGCCGTAAGTCGCAGTGGCCCCCAGTCCCACCGCCGGCTGAGAAGCCCGTTCCATCCCCTGGCCGATACCGTCCACAAAACCGGCGCCCCACGCCCAGCCGAGGATTTTGCCGTTACGCATCACCACTTCACCTTTGATGCCGTTCTTTCCACGGAAGCTGACATGTCCCTTAACCGGCATGTCGATGGTTTTGCCGTCCTTCAGGCAGCTGATATTACGGGTACGTACTATCGCGCGTTCACTGGACACATCCCCCCAGGCTTCCAGCCCCACAAAGCACCCGGTCAGGTCATATGTTTTACTGTTCGGCATCTCCACCGGGCCGGTAATGCGCAGCTGCATGGGGACCGTCGATTCATTACCGGTGACGGAGGCATTGGCATCCGCTCCTTCGATCAGCATGGTTTTTGCAAAACTCCCGGACGGGATATACGGCAGGGAGGGATCTTTCTTCGCGGCAGCGTCATAGCTGAACGTTTTACGCTGTATACGGTTCGGCACCGGCACGGACTGGTATGTCACCTGTGGCGGAGGCGTGACGCCATTCCCCGGATAAAAAGCGGTTGGCGGAGGAACGGCACCCTGTGGCGGGAAGGTCACCGGTGTATTACCCGGCTGAGGTTCTCCTTCCGGACCGGGCGGTGAGGCAGGTGTATGCGGCACGGGCTCTCCTGTGGTCGTCACCGGGTTCGCTCCCAGGGCCTTCACCTGTTCGGCCAAGGCGGCGTTGTCCTGCCCCAGCTTCTCAATACGACGCTGGTCGTCACCGCGCTGCTTATTCAGAACATCCAGCTCATGGCGGATTTCGTCGTACTGTTTCTGCATCTGCGCCGCCGTCACCTGCATTTCCGTGGTGGCATGCTGACGAACTTTGTCATCAAAGGTCGTGTCCACCACCCCGGTCATATCCGGTACCGGCTCCTGCTCTGCGGCCGTTCCGTTGCCACTCATGTCGACGTCAGACAGGTAAAGGCCTCCGCCAATGGCAGCGGCAGCCCCCACCGCAACAATCCCCAGCCAGATGTACTGTTTACGCTTTACAACCGTATTGATGCTCGCCATCAGCTGCCCTCCCCGTCACGGATGACGTACACGTCCATTCGTGCGCCGGCCAGTATCTGGCTGACGGGCTGGCTGAACATCACGGCGCGGGTTCCGGGCTGCCAGAAATCACTTTCCCTGATGTTCAGGGCAGACGGCGTTTTATTTTCCACAGCAAACCGTACCAGTTTCAGGTGATTGCCGGTCCACACAGCGTCAGCCCGGGCAGACAGACCGGTCGGGGCCTGCAGCGCTTCTTTCGTGACGGGGATCTGATACCAGCCGGCAGGCAGCGTACCTCCACGTACTGCCTGGCTGACGGCAACCAGCAGGGATTCATAAGGGGTGGCCGTTTCCCATGCGCCAGCCTCCTCCCCGGTTCCGCGCAGGTCGCTGACCAGTTGTACGGTGCGTCCGGCACCGGCCCGGGGGACAGCCCGGACGGAAAAGTTCAGCCCGCGCTCCGTCTCCAGAATGAAGGTGAACGGTTTTTTGCTGACCGTGGCCACCACCACGCCGCCCGTGCCTGTCTCCTCACTGTTTGTCAGCATGCCGTCCAGACCGCTGACCGCAGTGATACGGTCACCCGGCACCGTAAACAGGTTCGGGTCGGTGTTGCTGACAGCAATGTTCGCCTGACCGCCGTTAGCCAGGGACACCACCACCGGGGCCAGCGTACCGGAGCCCGACGCCATCACCAGACCGGAAAATAACCATCCGGCCGCCAGTAAAAATGGCTTATACGGCTTATTTTTTCGCATCGTCTGTTTCCCCGAAATTATCCAGCCAGGTCACACCGTTTTCCCGTTTCAGAATAAGAATGTAATGTTTGATGTCGGTAAACGGTTTTGAATCTCCAATCCAGGTTTTCAGCACACCGCGAATTTCCACGCGGCCATACTGTGGCCAGACCCTGACACTGGTCTGGAAAAAAGCGGAGTTAACGTTGTCGGCCTTAATTCGTCTCGCTTCTTCTGCCAGAATGACTTTCATTTCGTTCTGTGCGCCCGGACGAATATATTGCAGAAGTGCCTGGTGTGACGCGTCGACGGTTTCTGACGACACATTCAGACGCAGGGCAATAAACGACAGTGCCATCTGCTGTAAATAAGAGGCATCGGCACTGTTCTGTGACACCGCAAAGGGCGCGTTAAATCCCATAGGGGTGACTGCCGTGCGTTGCTCATTCTGCAGCCGGTAGTTATTAATACCCTGAATGACATTCACGGCCAGACTGAGCACAATCAGCAGGGCCATAAAAATAAAACTTATCGCCAGTACGCGGCTGGTACTTAAACGGGCGCCGTGTTCCATATACTCATCCCGGAATAATGATTACTTAATCCACTGCCGGAAACACGAGTCGGGAACGTTATGAAAAATACCGCGAAGAAGGGCTGTCGGCATATACCAGTAAATCAGGTCACGCAGCCAGGAGCTTCCCCGTCCTTTTTTCAGTTTTCTTATCCCGAAATAAACCAGAACCGCAGCGCTGATGCCGAAAAGTTGTTTTGATGTCATTAATCCCCAGCCAATACAGACAGCAGCAGGAATTAATTCATCCACCGGCAGGCCGAACCAGCGGCTCTGGTTGGTCAGTGTTTCCGGGAAACGATATTTCCTGAGTTTATTCTCGTCTCCCGACATGGTCTTATTTCCTGTCAGAGGCCGACGACAGCCATACCAACGGCAATAAAGACCGAGATGATGGCAAAACCCGCCAAGAATTTGACGTTCTTGGTCATCATGTACATCACGGCACCGACCAGCACTTCCGCGAGAATAACCCACTTGACGGCGCTGGAATCCTTACCAAATGTCGCCTTGACCGTACCGTTACCGCTGGCCATCAGGTCCTGCGAACCGCCGGCAGCCATTGCCAGTTGCGGGAAAAAGAACATCAGCACTGCCGCCGGGATCACTGCGCGGGCAAGTTTCAGCAGGTTCAGACGTGTGAACGTAGACAGAAACGATTTCTTTTTAACGGGCGCAGAAGCCCCCTGAACACTTAAAATAGCGCTCATATGATTCCTCTTTTGAGTAATATTAATAATAAATATGAAAGCTAACGCTCTTTAAACGTTGACTTTTTACCTTCGTTCGCCTCCCTGAATATATCTGAGTTATAAAAATCTGGAAATTTGGTCAAATGATCAATAACTCTGTCCGCAGCTTCATCTGTTTTACACCACCCGCTGCGATTTTTAGCAGTAATAAGTAACTGGTTGGTTTCATCATCCAGACGCATAGTCAGATACTTTACCAGTGACTTACCATATACATTTCCTTTTCTGTTAAATTTAGGATAGCGATGAAGATGATCTTTAAGTCTGATTACAGCCTCGAATGATCGACTTCTCCCACTCCTGTCGCTTGCTTCCCTTAAAAGTTTTTCTACATCTACAGGTAATTTCAGTTTTACCATCTTACCTGTTGCAGAACGTGTACCAAATCTTTTCAATGACACCTCCCGCTATTTATCTTCTGGTTACAAGATATGTTTACAGAATAACAAGAAAAGGTAAATAGACGGAAGGTATATGTTTTGTTAACAATAAATTAACAGTTATTAATAATACCCATCACCTTATCAAAGAGACTCTGAATAACTTTCTTTTTATATAAAAGAATAATCAATTCATCCCTGTTACAGACTGAAAAATGAGAGCAAACAAATGATGCATGTTTTTTTGAGGTTGCTATTGAGATGTTTAATATTTTCGATATAGAACTATGACTTAGTCCTGAACTGTATAAATAAAAAACATCATTTCTGAATGAGGATACAGAAGAAATATCTCTTATTGTCTCAATAAGTTTTTTTATATCATAATCCCCAGAGAATCTGGGTTTGTAATTATTCGTATGCCGTACATGAGTTGCATCAAAAAACTCCCATACGACAATACCATCAGGTTTACTGTAGAAAAATTGAACAGATATCGTCCAGAAACGGTTCTGAATAAAAATATCCTCAACAAGATTTAGATGAGTATGTTCATTTCGATATACTTCCATCTCGGTTATAGAGATCAATTCGGAAAAATCAGGCTGTGACAGAAGCCATTTTTCAGCACTATAAGTTTCTTTCAGGAACAATTCCCGAAACAAAGCATTACAAAAGAGGAATTTACCAGATACATTCCTTATACAGGCTGGATTATGAAAATGCTGAATAACGGTTATCAAATTTTCCAGCAGATTTATTTGACGATCATATCCTTGTTGAATACGATCCATCGGATACACAGGAGCCTCCTCAAAGGATTCTATGGGTAGTCGATGCAGGGAGGGACCAACTCCCTGCATCGGCGATTTAACGTTCATTTTTTAACGTAGTGTTAACTACAAAGGTACTATATTGTTTTCAGACTTAATTTGTCACTATATTTTTATAGATCAACATACTTTTATTTAAATTAAATCAGAATTTAATCCCGCTATTATTCGTCATTTTCATGAAAAAACCTTTCCATCTCTGAAGATACTTTCTCTTTGATATCTTCAACCATATTTGCATATTCGAACTTTGGATTTCCTGCCACATGAGGACTAATAGATCCTATACCTAAAATTTTTACCACTGAGGACTGAGTTTTCAGAACATTTTCAAGAAGGACTCTATTAAATTCCATCTGGTTAAACGCAGACTCTTTACGTTCCATCTGAGCCTCATATACACGAAGCCCTAACTCCAGCAGCATGGTAGATATACTTGAGAAACTCACATCTGTACTTTTTGCTCCTTCTGAACGCCTCTTTTCCACAATCGCATTTATTTTTTCAACCACTTCATCACTAACATAAGCCTGCACTTTTGCCACATATCCCTCCTTATATAAAAGTTATAAACCATTTATTATTCACATTCCAAAATGACGATTCATCGATGAATTGAATCGTGAATCGAATCGCGATTCACCACGATTCATGAGACGAATCACAACACGAATTGAATCTGGAGTCAATTCACTTTAACTTATTGCTTTATTATTTGTGATTCATCTATGAATTATGTGCAATTCACAGATGAATCGTCAAAGATTCACCGATGAATTACTCTTCAATATCATAATGAGAGTATGCGAAACTAATTTTTCATAAGCGTGTGTTTATAAATAAAAATCAGCAAAATTTTAATTTTGCGTGGGGTGTGGTGCTTTTTGTGGTGAGGACGGCAAATTTGTTGAGTATGGAGCTGGAGTGGGTTAAGTTATTACCGGATGACTACGCAAGAGGCAAATTAATGTATAAATGGCTCCTGTCTGTCCTCCTGGTATTAATGAGCACGGTAGTCCATGCCGCTGACTGTTTTCATTTGGCCGGGAGAGACTATAAAATAGATCCGGATTTACTGCGGGCGATTTCATGGAAGGAATCCCGTAACCGGGTTAATGCCGTCGGTATTAACCCGGTTACGGGATATGGCTCGGGATTAATGCAGGTTGACTCTCAGCACTTTAAAGAACTGGCTCGTTATGGAATAAAACCGGAACAACTTGTCTCCGATCCCTGCCTGAATATTTACACCGGAGCTTATTATCTGGCAATCGCATTCAGAAAGTGGGGGGTATACTGGACAGCAGTCGGAGCGTACAACGCCGGATTTAAAAAGACTCCCCTTCAGGATGCGCGTCGTCTGGACTATGCGACTGATGTACACCGAATCTGGATCGCGATAAAACAAAGTAAAACCAGGCAGACTCCCGCCCGATGATCCCCTTTTTGTATCCGGCAAGCAGAAGAAGGGATAATATTATCAACCGAAACCCATATATTTTTTATGCCGCATAGCAGAATGGAATAAACACAGAAATGTAATACTGACTGCCCGGAATCCCGCGAAACGGGAACCCGTTATCATATCTTCTTCCACCCTGTCAGATCCGTTTTTATCGCTGGCACATAAATGACAGAAAACGATGAAGTCTGTTGATTAAAATGGGATGTTACAGACAATCTGACAATGTCCGGGAAGAATAACATAAGTAAAGCCCCGAAAAATTTTCGGGGCTTTACTTATGTTATTATGACTTACATTCACGAAACTGTTCAGCAATCATCCACAGCGCCTTGTTTAACCGGATATCACCATTAATACCGGTAACTGCCCTGATCCGGGTGTTTTTTCCGGGGCATTCCTGCCGGGTAACCCACTCTTCATCATATTCTTCTGTACACGCTGATATGTTGTCCACAGGTCATTTTGTTTATCTTCCCGACGACGTGGAGTAATTATTTATTCAGGAGAAACAGGGATTTTATTTTCGTCCTCATATCTGACAGTCAGTGCCGCTTTACCAAACAGATATTGCTCATCCTGATTAAGTATCACTGACTTCATTGACTCCATATTTTCGGTGGCTTTATCGAAGATCCCCATAACCTCATAATCCCCCTCAATCACCTGCCCAACAATATCTCCCTTGTGTGGCACACGTATTTCACCAAAATGATCCGCATACCAGTCCATTTGTACAGATAAATCTGAACAGCCCGGGAACCATCTGATAACTTGACGAACCGTCATGAGAATTGAGCAAAATAATTTCCGGAACCTCTTTCCCATTAATCTGTCATTCACGACGAAAACGCAGCATATGTTTACTGTATTCCCGGCGACTTAAATCACGTACACGACTCTGGCAGGCAAAGAACGACTGAAAACCTTCCTCACGTAACCTGTTGATGATATTAATGGTTGGAATATAAGTATAACGTTCGCTCCGGGATTCATGTTTGTCTCCGGAAAAAACTGAAGGCACAGTCTGCATTAATTCAGCGTCAGCCAAAGGACTCTCACGACGAATGGAATTCTGTCTACCAAAACGGGAAGCGAGTCTCATAACGTATTCCTTATATAATTAATGAAAAAATTCTGAAGAAAAAGCAGTGACCGGAGACACCGCCATTTCCGTTAACACTCAAGTAACAAAAGCGGGTGTTATTCAACAACGCTCCCCTTTAATCCCCTCGGTGAAGCCGGTGATCCAGTCACGTACAGACCGGATAAAACCATACTGAATACCGTAATGATCTGCGGCTTCCTGACCATACGCGACACTCATGGCCGCACGATCAGCAGCGGCTACCAGCTGGCTTTTCATTTTTTCCACCATCTTTCAGTAGATTCAAAGTTACGCATGATATCTCCTTTCGATAACGGGGCGGGGATATTCCCCGCCATCCGGGTCACTTCCTGAGTTCAGTTCCGGCAAACTGCGCCATCAGGTGAATCATCTGTGCTATTTCATCCACTTTTTGCTGCAATGGCGGCGTTGCCACCGGGATGAGCCGGATTTGTACCTCCAGCTGATCCATCAGCCGGGCGGTCTGCGTTTCCAGACGGGCTTTATCAGGGAAGTCGCCCGGGCCTCCGGTTCGTCAGCTTGTTGGGTACCTGCCAACGTTCGGCCTCGCGCACATATACCGGGTTTTCCCGGACGATGAACCAGATTTCATACATCACGTTGTACAGCGGCTCATCACTGTCGCGCAGCCAGTCCAGCGACGTCAGCGAGGTAAACCGCGTCCGCCACTGCCAGAACCCCTGCGCCAGCTCCCGCGCGTCAAACTCGTCAGCCCAGCGCGTATACCAGGCATTGACGGTTTCCGGCGACTGAAAGTTAAGCTCCGTCATGGCCTGCCCCAGCAGGTTCTGGCGCAGCAGCCAGGCATGTTCCAGCGCTTTTTCCTCCCGGCGCATTTTGCGGTTAAAGGCGATTTTCTCACGCTGCATCCGGCGATCTGTGCGCGCGTGTATCACCTCCGGGAACAGTTCGGCCTGCACATCCACGGAGAGTGGTAGCGGGCAATACTCCCCGTGGCTGGAGATGAGGCGGTCCAGCGCCTCTTCCACCTGTTTCAGGCTGGTCAGCCGGTTCTTCGGCTCCCAGTTCAGGCCGGGAATACGCTGTGCCACTGTCGTGTTAATCCGGCTGCTGCCGCTCAGTACGCGCATGTGGCAGGGCGGGCAGACGTGCTCCACGGCGGCGGGACATGTCAGGTCACGCATCGCGGCGTGGGTCAGTTCACGGCGCAGGTCTTCGCCGCCGTCGCGCCAGTCTTCGAATTCCTGGGGGATCATTGTACTCAATACAGCGGGGGTAATAATGTTACGCATCATTTTCTCCTTGCTGCCGCCCCCGAAGGGCGGCCTCCGTTATCAGGCTGCATCGGGCAGGGTGTGGTGGCTGTCTGCATCAGCACTGCCGTTTTCGGTATCAGATACGTCGTTTTCTGCATCAGGGGCGCGCATCCAGACAGGCACCCAACGGTTGTCACGCATTTTGTCCTCTGCCAGTTCAGCCGCATCACCCTTCTTCATCTTCTCCGCATCCCGCGCCGCGCCTGTCAGTCCGGCCTCATTCAGCGCGGCGATGATTTGCGGTTTTTTAAGGCCAGTGAAGAAATCGGCCTTCGTCGGTTGCCACCAGTCGCGCAGATGGAAAGCGAGCGCGATTTCCAGCTTATCGAGCGGACTGCGGGTGGTGCCTCCGGCGCCGCGCATCTGCATACCGTCAAGACTGCATGCGGTGCAGAAACTGAGCAGGGCGGTAAGGTCTTTGGCGCTGAGGGTGAAAAAGGTGGTGAAGTCCTGTGTCCAGCCCTCCGGTAGCAACGTTTCAAGACGTTTTCCCTCCTGCGACAGCGTCACAAACGCAACACCGCTCTCGCCGGGCGGCGCATCCTTTGTCAGGGAGTAATGCTTACAGTTCAGGCTGATTTAAGCGGGTCGGTTATACGCGCCGCTGCTGAACACGTTCAGACACAGCGTCCATGCCAGAAGCGCCAGGGATTTTTCCGGCTGCTGCATCAGTGCCGCCTGGACCGACAATGTCCGTTCTGCACACATTCTGGTCAGCAGGGGAACACTGATTTCGTCCACAGGCTCCGGCTGGCGCTCATATACCGGAACCTGATCGGGTTCATCTTCCGTTTCAGACTGCTCACGCAGGCTCACCCCGCGCTGGACACAGATTTCACCGTGACTCCATGACACCACCACGCCGGACTGTGCGCGCATTTCCAGCGTCCATGCCCGGAGTTGTGCCGCGCATTCGATGGCCTCTATCTCTGACTCCATCGTGTCGGTTTCATCGCTGGCGGTCTGGTTTTCGTCGTACAGTTCCTGCAACTCGTCCAGGCGCTGCTGTTCCTGCTCCGTGTAAACCGCGTCAGGCTCATCCTGAATACGGTACACTTCGGTATCCTCACCATAGCGGCTGACAGGCTCCATCCGTCCCGCGCACCATGCCCAGCCCTCGGCCTCTTTCAGGCACTCCGCCACCCACTGAAGTTTTTCCAGCAGGGCCGTATCCAGCGCCAGTTTGTCCACAAAACCGCCCTGTTCGTCGCTGAACAGGTCTGCGCGGATTTCATCGCCGGAGAAAGCTTTTTCACCGACAAACGTATATTTGCTGTTGTTGAGGGTGGAAACCTGACTGTCGGTGATCAAATTACGGATCACGCGCACTTCCGGTTTATTGTTCCAGCCCTCTAGACACGCCGCCTCGTACACCTGCACCTGACGGTCGGGATTGTCCTCCAGCGCCAGCGCCTGACAGTGCTCCGTGGTGATTTTGTCCGCAGCCAGCGCTTCCAGGATAACCGGAGCCAGCCCCGCGAGTTTCAGCATCCGCTGTACGTGACGGGGCGAATAGCCCAGCAGATCGCCAGTCTGTGCAGGAGTTTTGCCTTCCGCTGCCATCGCGCGGAATCCCGCAATTTGTTCGGCAGGGTGCATTTCCAGATGCTGCCCGTTCTCGGTCAGTGAAGCGGCGGTCGCCAGATTATCCGGCACAACCTTCACGCGGACAGGCCAGTCCGGGTGGATCGTGTTCTCAGTGGCCAACAGATTCATCGCCGCCAGCGGCAACACCGTACAGGCCGTCAGGGAGGGCGTGAACAACCAGATTCTGGAGCAGTCCAATCCCTTTAATAGAGTCCGCCAGTTCGCGGACGCTCTCTGCGGAATACGGCACGATACGCACGTTCTGCGGGGATTTGACCAGTGCGGACAGCGGTACGTGTTGTTCTTCGGTCTGCGCCAGCACCGCCGACAATACGGTGTTACTGGCACTGGCGGCGTTTTTCGCCTTACGGCTGGTTTTTACTGCGGATTTTGCATTAGAATTGGTAACTGACATTATTGATACTCCTTCATGATATTAATAATTGTCTGCCGGACGTGTTCCCGTCCGGCACCTCTTACGGCTTACTGCGTTTTACGGATACCGTGGCTTTCGATACAGCGGTTGAGCCAGTACTCGCCGCCCGGTTCAAAATTCCAGCCCCGCCAGACCATTTCGCCGTCCTTACGCACAACCAAGCGAAGGTGCGTCCCCTGATCGTCTTCCGTTAACGATCACTTCGGTGGTGTATTTGTCCTGACCGGACTGATCGGTCCATTTGCGGGTGCGTAACTGGCCCTCGATGTAGACCTGAGCACCTTTACGCAGATATTCACTGGCAATTTCAGCGAGCTTGCCAAACACGACAACACGGTGCCATTCGGTGTGTTCGCGCATCTCCCCGTCCTGCCTGACACGCCATGTTTCTGACGTGGCGAGGGTAAGATTTGCCACCGCGCCCCCGTTGGGCATGTAACGTACTTCCGGGTCCTGCCCGATATGACCGACCAGAATAACTTTGTTTACGCCACGTGCTGCCATGATAAATCTCCTTAATGCGTTGTTTTGACTTTAAAAATCATCACCCGTTGAGTTTCGGGAGCCGCGGTTTTGACGTTTTGCGGGGACCTGCTGTTCTGTTCCCTCTGGTACTGCCATCACCCGTTTGAGAACCTTCACCGCAAGGGGCATCACTGCCACGGCCCGACGCACCTGTCCGGGGCAGAACGCAAAAGTTTTTGCCGGCCTTTTACGGCAAAAAGTTTTGTGGGCTGTTCATTTCACCTTGGACAGCCAGTGCGGCGGGTTGTGGCTGTATCAGCCCCCGGCGACAGGGACTTAAACGGGTAACGGCACCAGAAGCGGAGATGAGCAGGAACCCGCCGCAACGTCGGGACGCGGCACGCGAAACGGCGTTGCGCCTTACAGCCCGGCAGCCTTACCGCCGGGGTGCGAAAAGCGCAGGAAACGGCGCGCCAGGGGCGGCGTGACCGGAACGGTCGCAGCAAGCCTGCCGTTGACGTTGCGACAGTGGGATGGAAACCCGCTGCCCCGAAGGGGCCGGGCAGAGACAGCGCAGCTGGCTCGGTGCGCAGCATGACAGTCCCGGTTCCCGTCAGGGAAGTCGCCCGGCGTCAGCGAAATCTTTCAGGGAATATCAGCAGCAGAATGAACAGGAACAGGAACAGGAACAGGAACAGGAACAGGAACAGGAACAGGAACAGGAACAGGAACAGGCAGCGTATTATCACCGGCAGGAAGAAAATCACACACCCCGGCCAGAAAAAAACATCACCCGGCATGCGTAAAATCCGGCCAGCGACAGGCAGAATGCATCAGGAATGGCGCTATTTTTTAACCTCATCCTCTTTTCTGGCATATTCCGGGGCATTCTTGTCCGGGAGTTGCGCAAATACTCCAGCCGCGCCCGGAAATACTCTCTCAAATGCTCAGGCTGTTCTCTGACGACAAGCTCAGCGACCACCGGCATCGCCAGCCTTTCTTTATAGACCACGCCTGAAGCAACCAGGTCAATGGCCACTTTATCCTGCTCTTCTTTAGTTGTTGCCGCCAGATTCAGTCCGGACATCACATCCTCCGACAGAAATGGAAACCGGCTGTAAGTGTACGCCATCAGAGGCAGAGGGGGAAAAGGGCAGGGAGCGGCGCGAAGCGCGGCCCCTGTCCTTCCCCCCGCAGGCGCCAGCCTGCAGGTTTTTTCGCGCGGGCTGACAGGCGCCCTCCCCGCCTGCCATCATGCCTGACTGCTTTTTCCGCCCTGTAAGAGGAAGTGACCACCGGTGTACACGGCGCACTAATATCTGTCAGTAGTTTCCTTCGGTCAGGTTATGCGCCGGGATATTTGTGGAAAGCAGGTATCGCAACGTATCCAGCGCGGTTTCTTCTTCAGCAGCCCTGTCCTGCGTCTGGTAACGAGGAAGGTTCATTCCGGCTTCCATCAGGGGTAAAAGCGTGCGCAGCACATCTTCAGGTACAGCAATCTGGCGCGGTGGGCGCAGTGCGACTAACTCGCGTAATACACCCTCAACAAAATTCTGGCCAATACCATCACGCCAGAGCGCATCACTGTCCGACTCGCCAATGGCGCGCAGTACGGCCTGTATGTCATCAGAGGTCGGATTAAACTCCGCCCCCATTTCCCGCACATCGCCTTCACACCAGATGATGACAGCGATTTTTTCGTGATTCTCATACACTTTCAGTAAGTCGCAGCAGATGGTGCTGACGGTTCCGTACATAACAGACTCCTCTTAAATCAATGAATGACAGTTACAGCGGGGCGGCATCGCCGCCCCGTCGGTTAATCAGTCGAGCGCGGCGTAAATAGCGTTGCATTCAGGGTGAAACGTAATGTGATTCCAGAGCTGGGTATCACGCAGCATATACAGGCGAGTGAGCGCAGCGTTGCCGCAGTCGTGATGCGTCCAGCAACGGCGGTTAATGGCGAGCGAAGTCAGAATAATTCCGGCAGCGTCGGCGCTGACGGTACGATCAAACCAGTTTTCACCGTTGATCATGTGTACCCGATCGCAGTCGGGCATCATGTATCCGCCGCCTTCCGGCAGACGGATAAAATGCCAGAAACCACCGTTGTATTCAGGCATCCATTTTTTCGCCAGGGCATATAACTGTAATTCAGCCAGCATAAAATCGTTGCCGAACATGTACGGCAGGAAAGACAGGCGGTCGGATTCTTCAACGTTAATAACACGCGCACGTTGCTGATTTGAATACTGCATAAAACCTCCGTAATCACATATTCCGCGACACCGGGCGGTGCCGTGCATCCATACCAGTCGGGCGATCAATCGTGGATGCAAGGGCGCAAGGGAAGCCGCAGCCTGACGCGCACGGAAGACGGGAGCTGAAGGGTGAGACCGTGAAACCTGAACGGTCGAACGACCGGAAGATCGCGGCTGACGTGAAGGAAGGACCGGGTGACCGCCGCGTGCACTTTACCCTTGTATCCACGACAGCCCGACTACGATGGATGCACGGCACAGCCCGCACACGACACAGGACTGTCAGAGTGGAAAACCACAAGGCGACGGCCGGCAGGCCTGAGCCGGGTGAATGCGGAGCCGAAAAGGCGACATCCTTTTGCCTGTTTTGCCTGTCGTCCCCGGCATCGTCGCAATCGCCGGCTGAAAAACTGAAAAAAGAGAAGGAGACCTCCCCTTCTCTCTTCTTTCTCGTTACCGTTTACAGCTTATCGTTCACCGCACACAGCTTATTTAACGGATGTTGCCTGTGAAACTCCGGGCTTCGTTCACCACATCCCGGAGCACGCGGCGGTCAAGCCAGCGGCGGACCGGTTCCCCCGGGAAGCGCAAACAGTCGGTTATCACGCCGGCGGCTTCGATTTCTTCCTCCGGCTCATTAACCAGCGTCAGCAGCACCGGGCAGAAACGGGCGTTACGTACCAGTACCGCGTCCAGCACCTTATCCAGTCCGTCCTCGCCCTCTTCGTCAAGCCAGTTATCATGGTCGTATTCATCGGCCAGTAACCGCCAGTTCCCGATGCGTTTTTCCATCAGGCGGGACTCGCCGGACGGTGCCAGCGCCGCCGCGATGCGCTTCGTATCCTGGCGGACAATTTCACATACCCGGTCAGCGGACGCTTTCAGGAACGCCAGCAAGTCGGCATATTCGTCCGCGGTCAGCCACTCCTGAGCATACGGAAGGCGAATTTCAGTGCATTCGCGTACCGTGGCAGGGTGCGGATATGCCTGTACCGGGTACAGATGTAACCGGACTGGCGTCCCCGCCAGCCGCTGCGCACTGGCCGTCAGCAGTTGCGCCCGTCCATAATTAAGGGGCTGACAAAGATGCGTCGTCAGTGCCAAGATTTCGGCAGCACTGAGCACACCGCAGACGGCCAGCCAGCCGGGCACCACACCGGGGGCAACCTGCGTCACGCCGACGGTTTCGGGCCAGCCGGACCGGCGTAACAGATTATCTCCGTGGCGCACTATCAGCGTACTGAGCGTGTTTCTCATTGTGTTGTTCCTCTTCGTGTTCATACAGTTGTGATTGATACCCCGCCCGTCACCCGGTACGGGGTGGTACGTTACGCCGCCAGCGCCAGTTGCCTGAGCCGCGCAATATCGACCTGAGCGTCGGCAACGCCGGGGTACTCCTGACATACAAGAGGCCAGGCCTGAGCGTCCTCCGTATCCAGCGCCCGCCCGGCGATATTCGTCACCCTTGCCAGCAGGTCGGCGGGAACACTGACGGTCGGGATTTCAGTCCGTAATCCGGCGTACAGCGCCTGTACCGTGCTGTCTGAAATACCGTCTCCGGTATGTTCGCCCATACCTTTTCGGCCAATCTCACGCAAAATCGCATCGGCCTCCACTTCGGTCATCGCCTGAGTCAGTGACATAACGTCCTGCTTCGTCCAGATCAGCAGGGCAAAACGCTCGTCGTTGCCAAACATGCGTTTCAGCTTTGAGTTCAGTTCTTTACGTGTGCCATACATCATGATTTTCTCCGTTGGTTCAGTGGGGCGGCACCGCCGCCCGTGGTCTCGTCATCTGTCAGTCTTTAAAACACTCATTGAGCATCAGGCTTTCGTTGTACGCTTCATCCAGCAGGGTGTTGATACGCCGCAGACTCTGCCCGGCCAGTCGTTCAGTAAGTCCGTGACGCTGCCAGTGATAACGCTCTTCCAGCACTTTCAGGGTGGCGCGCAGGTCGCACATGCTGTTGGCCAGCGCCGCCACTTCTGCGCGGAGTTTTTCGTGTCCGGAATAGTTCATTACGCGGCCTCCGGATAAAAGACGTCGTTGGCGGCCGGGCGTTGCATGGCGCGCTGTACGGCTGTCAGGCGCTCAATCCCGGCTTTGTGGTACTGCTCCATCAGCTCGATACCGATATATCTGCGCCCCGCCTGTAACGCGGCAACACAGGTGGAGGCGGAGCCGGCAAACGGGGCGAGAACAATGGCGTTCGTGTGTGTGAAAGACTCAATCAGCGGTTGCAGGCTGGTAACGGGCTTTTCCGTCGGGTGGTGGCGATTGCCGGAATACTTCCAGCCGAGGACATCCGGCAGCGGGTTCTGTGGCAGGGCCGGACGGCCTTTCGCCAGCACGTAAGCGCATTCATGGCGGTAGCCGACATACGCGGATTTTGACGAGTAGTTTTTGGTGAATACCAGGTGTCCGACCACGCTGAAACCGGCACTTTTCCAGGCCGCCATGAAACGGTCCACGCGGTTCCAGCCGTAGAAACTGACCAGCAGCGCATCTTTTTTGAGTACGCGGTACATCTGGTTACAGGCGGGTTGCAGCCACTCGTCGGTTCTGTCACCGGCAATACTGCGGCCGGAACGGTCACGGAATCCGACAAGGTAAGGCGGGTCGGTCAGAATGAAATCGACGGCGCGCTCCGGAAAGCCGGACATAATATCGACACAGTTCCCCAGGATTAAACGGGACATAGAGATTCCTCGCGGTTACAGGAGGCACCGGGAGGGCATCCCTGTGACGCCCGTTCCCCGCTGCCTGTGGGCTGTTCACCGCGTCCGGTAACGGGTCAGGCCGACCGTGGAATAACGAGCCGACAGTCCTCACCGTCGGTGAGTTTATGCCGCGAAAGCGGCTTGAAGGGCGTTCATCAGAAGGCGAGTGCCGGGCGCATAATAGCGACAGCGCCCGGCAGGAGCAGAAAAATCGCCCGTCCCGTGCCCGGCCGGACGCGGGATACTGACCACAGGCAGCGTTGCTCCCGCGCCGCCGGCGCTGGCGCCGAAAAAAGAGGAGCTGCGCGACATCATTATTCATTCAGGAAGTACCAGGCAGACGTACTGCCCGGCAGATTATCAGCGGGTGATATCCCGCCAGTCATTCCCCCACTCATCGCGCAGTACCGGCGCATCCGTTGAGCCGGTCACTGTCCACGCATCGAGGAACTTCAGACCACGCAGGATACTGTTTTCCACGTCATCGAGCAGAATGATGCTGTTAAACCAGACCACGCCTGTTTCATATTCCCACCGATGCCGGTCATCCTCGCGTTTCAACGATGGCCACCAGGTGCGCCCCATTTGCAGAACACCCGCTTCGGCATGCTCCAGGTCAGTCGCGGAAACCAGGTAATGCACCATCATTTCAGTGCCATTGACGTCGACACTCAGGCCAACAAGCCAGGTATCATTAATGTTTGAATTATTATCCACCGCGCTTCACCTCATCGATTGCCCATTGCAGATGGCTCCAGTTGAACCCGTCATTCGCATCATGGCAGTGCTGTGCCAGCTCCATCGCCGCATCGATATCGTCTTCCGTGAGCGAACTGTCCAGCGCCAGAAAATCACTGGCCAGCCAGAACGTACCGCAGCACAGCGCATCATCAGGAAACCGGGAAAGACGCTGTTTAAACGCAGCGACTGTCATATTGCGGGACAGCGTGATACAGGCCGGAAAAACACTGTCTGCCACATCGTTCCAGCTCCACTCATCACTGTCTGGTACTGGTCGCTCCACGGTTTCCGTGGTCACACCAGGCAGACGGGATAAACGTTCCAGAATATCCCCCAGGTACAGCTTCTCGCCGCTGCCGTCTTCACTGGACAGATAATGTCCGTTGATATAAAGCGCAAACTCGCCATTTTCCAGGTCGATACAGGTCACTCTGAACATAAGATTTTCCTCAACATCCGGCAGGAGGCATCACCGCGATACCGTTCCCTGCCGCACGCTGCCTGTTCGTCGCGTCCGGTAACGGGTCAACGCCGACCGTGGAATAACGAGCCGACAATTCTCATCGTCGGCGAGCTTATGCCGCGAAAGCGGCTTGAAGGGCGCCCTTAAACTGGCGAGGGTATGGAGTACAATCACAACGACGCCAGCGCCCGTCCCGTGACAGGCCGGACGCGGCACACTGGCAGCGGGTGGCAGTCAGCATCAGGTGTGCAGGAATGGCCGGGGTGACAACAGGAGCTGAAGGGAAACACCAGAGGAGGACAGATGACATACCAACAGTTCTGCGTTGCTCCTCCACAGGGTTATTAACTGATTCTGTGGATAACCTGACATCTGTTTTTCCAGGCAGAACAGTTATCTGAGGGGAAACAGTAAAATTTCACTTGCAGGACAGAAAATATCTTAAATAATGCTGTATATAAAAACAGGTATTTTAAGAGGTATGCCATGTTACTGCTTGTAGCACCCGAACAGGAGCCGGTACAGTCCACTGCCCCGCTGTTCACCGAACGTTGCCCGGCGGGGTTTCCGTCGCCGGCCGCCGATTACACGGAGGAGGAACTGGATCTGAATGCCTACTGTATACGGCGTCCGGCTGCAACATTCTTCGTCAGGGCTATCGGGGATTCGATGAAAGAAATGGGTCTGCATTCCGGCGATTTAATGGTTGTCGACAAAGCTGAGAAACCCATGCAGGGGGATATTGTCATCGCGGAAACAGATGGCGAGTTCACCGTTAAGCGCCTGCAGTTGAAGCCCCGTATCGCCCTGCTGCCGATTAATCCGGCCTACCCCACGCTTTATCCGGAAGAACTGCAGATTTTCGGGGTGGTGACGGCTTTTATACACAAAACCCGGAGCACAGACTGATGTTCGCTTTGGCTGACGTCAACTCGTTCTATGCCAGTTGCGAAAAGGTCTTTCGCCCCGATTTGCGTGACAGGTCTGTGGTGGTCCTGAGTAACAACGATGGTTGTGTAATCGCGCGCAGCGCTGAAGCAAAAAAACTGGGCATAAAAATGGGGGTGCCGTGGTTTCAACTGAGGTCGGCGAAATTTCCGGAGCCGGTTATCGCGTTCTCCAGTAATTACGCCCTCTACGCATCAATGTCGAACAGGGTCATGGTTCACCTGGAAGAGCTGGCGCCACGCGTTGAACAGTACTCCATTGACGAGATGTTTCTGGATATTCGCGGTATAGACAGTTGCATCGATTTCGAGGATTTCGGCCGACAGCTGCGTGAGCACGTTCGTTCCGGCACAGGGCTGACCATCGGCGTCGGAATGGGACCGACCCAAACGCTGGCTAAAAGCGCGCAATGGGCATCGAAAGAATGGTCACAGTTCGGAGGCGTGCTTGCCCTGACGTTACACAATCAGAAACGAACGGAGAAACTGCTGTCACTGCAACCGGTGGAGGAAATCTGGGGTGTGGGCCGCAGGATCTCAAAGAAGCTGAACACAATGGGGATCACCACAGCACTGCAGCTGGCCCGCGCGAATCCAACGTTCATCAGGAAAAACTTTAATGTGGTTCTGGAGAGAACGGTCCGGGAACTCAATGGAGAAAGCTGTATTTCCCTGGAGGAAGCACCGCCCCCCAAACAGCAGATAGTCTGCAGCAGAAGCTTTGGAGAACGAGTCACGACTTATGAAGCGATGAGGCAGGCAGTCTGTCAGCACGCTGAACGTGCCGCCGAAAAGCTGCGTGGGGAACGGCAGTTCTGCAGGCATATTGCCGTGTTTGTGAAAACATCGCCGTTCGCCGTAACTGAGCCCTACTACGGTAATCTGGCCAGTGAAAAACTGCTCATCCCCACGCAGGATACACGGGACATCATTGCCGCTGCCGTCAGAGCTCTGGACAGGATCTGGGTGGATGGTCACCGTTACGCAAAGGCAGGCTGTATGCTGAACGATTTCACGCCAACCGGGGTATCGCAGCTTAATTTGTTTGATGAAGTACAGCCGCGGGAACGGAGCGAGCAGCTGATGCAAGTCCTGGATGGGATTAACCATCCGGGCAAGGGGAAAATATGGTTCGCCGGTCGGGGGATTGCCCCCGAGTGGCAGATGAAAAGGGAACTACTTTCGCCAGCTTATACGACACGTTGGGCAGATATTCCTGCAGCGAAATTGACTTGAAATTGTGGCGATTTCACCTTGAAATTCTCAATATAAACTACTTAATTACAATAAGTTAGATGTGAAATCGCCGTGGCGAAATTATTGACTCAAATTTCTCTCAAGGACCTCGTTGATAGCTTTGTCCAGTTCATCCTGAACCACTTTTGACATACGACTAAACTCATAAGTTAGCGTACGCCCTTTCACACGCTTGCGCGCGAACTTGTCCTTTTCTTCAAAGGTCCAGAGTGCGGAAATTACTGACTTTTCCTTAGGAGGCGGAGCTATCAATGCCTGAGAGGCCTGAGAAATCAATTTCAGTATACTGGATTTCTGTTCGTCGTCTGGTCGCTCGTAGTCACTCAAAATTGCATCATGCTGATCTGAGACAGACTGAATGAGCCCTTCAGACGTTAAACCCTTTTCACTGAGTTTTTCATTAACCTCTAACAGAATTTTATAGTCACTAAACGACAGCTCAGACTGAACCGGGAACAGAGAAATCAATTCTTGCGGTACTGCTGCCGCCTGCAGTGCCCTGGTGACCTTAGCCTGGGATAACCCCTCCAGTTCAGCAATTTCCTTTTGATTGAATCCAGACTCTTTCAGAGCCATCAATCTTAAGCCGATCTCCCGAAGGTTATGCTCTTTAGCTGTCTGGATATCTTTAGCCAGATGGCGAGCTTCATCATCTGATAAAAGTTCATTGGTAACCATTACATCAAGGCCTGTACGGATATAAATCGCTGAGGCTCGCCGTCTTGAACCATCCAGTATCTCAATCCTTTCACCTTGCTGAATGCCAATACAGGGGAAGAACTGCTGAAACTTAATCGTCTGGATAATAGATTTCAGGGACTCCCTGGTCAGAGCAAGTTGATCTCTTCCATTGGTTTCCTGGTTTACGAATGTCTTACTTTCAACGTCCGATGCAGGTACCCGAACAAACCTGAACGTTATCTTCCTGCCGGTTTTTAGGGTAAATACCTGACTTCTTTGGGTGTCAGTCATCTCAACCATTGACGCCTGGGTATTTAACTGTCTGCCAATAGTTTTTCTTCTCTCATTCGACATCACATACCTCCATTAGTACGAATGAACTCAATGCGATCAAATACGGCCTTCGCAAAGTCTTCCGCTGCTGATTTTGCGCTTTTAAGCGCCTCGGTGCTTCCATCATAGGTTGCTGGATTTGCGGAAATAACTGTGTCAAAAGTCTCCCCGCATCGCTCGAAGCCATCCAGCCTCGGCAGAACCATGTCGAGCATATCGGCACCGAATACTTCTTTGGCCTGACTATGGCAAATTTTGTGATCAGACTTGTTCAGGATTTTGGACATAAAACCTACATTCCCGATGAGATTGCAGGTGTGTCCATCCTGTTCGATCGAATCAATAAGCGCAGGAAGGCTGGCTACAAACTTCAGGGAAGAATGAAAATCAACCGTTGCCGGAGGAAGTGGAGTCAACATCAGGTCTGCCGCTCCGATGCAGTTTTTCAGGAACGCATCGAGGTGAGGACCACTATCAAGGAAGATAAAGTCGTAGTCATACCGGAGCTTGTCGATAATGTTCTCTTTAAGCACTGCATGAATATTTTGCCCTGGCAGATGTTCCTCACACAATCCCTTCCAGCCTTCAGCAAGGAATGCATCGTCAATGGAAGCGGGAATAACATCAACGCCCGGGATAATTGACGACACGATGAAATCGGAAAGTAATTCTTCACGAGACACGTTCTGGAGCATGGCCTGAGCAGCCGTATTTTCAACCAGGCCCACTGAATTCTCATGGCTCAGGAACATTGTCAGAGATGCCTGCGGATCGAAATCGATGGCCAGGATACGCAGGTCTTCGAACAGAAGCTGAGGATGAGCCCGAAATGCATGGGATAATGAAGCGGTAGAAACTGTCTTGGAACCGCCACCTTTAAGGTTACATACAAATATAGTGAAAGCTTTATCGAAGCGATCTCTGTACTTGGGCACTTTACGATGGAAATACAGATCGATAACGTTCTGAATCGTCATCGCGTACTTCATGGTATTGCCAGAAGGTTTCTTTTTAAAAATGTAGCCACTGGCTTCCATTTCGGCCACAGCATACTCAACACTCCCTTTGCTGAGCTTAGGCAGCTTATATAGGGCGGCTTTGCTGTATTCCTGATAGAACTCGGTAAGCTTCAATTCCTCTTTTTGCTGGCGGATACTTTCGCTCAAGGATGTCAGAAGTTTACCTGCACGTGTGGCGACTTTCCGTAACTGCTCAATATTTTCCATTTATCACCTCATGATGTTTTTTGTCATTTTGAACAAAAAGAATCATGTTGCAAGAAATAAATCATAATATTTTGATTTTGCTCTCACAGGAGGCACCGAAGATTAAATGGAGAAGAGGGCACTACATCCACAATCATTTTGTTAACCCACAGCGCAAACCGTGAGTCTGTTCAGAGCTTGCATCTGAGCAGGCGAAGGGTTGGACAAGCCCAAGGGGCGCGTCAGCCAGGCACATTAGGGTATAGTTCAGCAGTACCAGTTTCTGCCAGGACATGGATATCTCCGGGCAAGCAAGCTGATGATTAAAAAAGAAAGAGGGGACTGCCCCTGAAGGAATTGCAATTCCGTTCCTCGCAATGTCAACATTTTTTGCCTGTGATACTATGACCGGGTCATTTTTCAGAGCATGGACTGATGAAAAAGAAAAACACTACGCCGACTCCCCACGACGCGACATTCCGGCAGTTTCTGACACAACCTGACATTGCCCGGGATTTTATGGAGCTGCATCTGCCGGCAGAGCTGCGTGCCATCTGCGATCTCAGTACACTGAAACTGGAATCCGGCTCGTTTGTTGAGGATGATCTCCGCCAGTATTTCAGCGACGTCCTCTACAGCCTGAAAACCACAGCCGGCGACGGATATATTCATGTCCTGGTTGAACACCAGTCAACACCTGACAAACATATGGCTTTCCGCCTGATACGCTATGCGGTGGCCGCCATGCAGCGCCACCTGGAGGCAGGGCATAAAAAACTGCCACTGGTGATACCAGTGTTGTTCTATACGGGGAAACGCAGCCCGTATCCATACTCCACCCGCTGGCTGGACGAATTTGACGATACGGCTCTGGCAGACAAACTCTACAGCAGTGCTTTCCCGCTGGTAGACGTTACGGTCATTCCGGATGATGAAATCGCCGGCCACCGTAGCATGGCCGCCCTGACTTTATTGCAGAAACATATTCATCAGCGGGACCTGGCAGAATTGGTTGACCGGCTGGCGCCCATTTTGCTGGCCGGATATCTGTCTTCATCGCAGGTAATATCGCTGGTACACTATATAGTGCAGGCAGGCGAAACATCGGACGCCGAAGCCTTTGTACGCGAACTGGCACAGCGTGTGCCGCAACACGGAGACGCACTTATGACCATCGCACAACAGCTCGAACAGAAGGGCATCGAGAAGGGGATTCAGCTCGGTGAACAACGTGGTATCGAAAAAGGCCGTTCAGAAGGGGAGCGCGAAGCGACTCTGAAAATAGCCCGTACCATGCTCCAGAACTGCATTGACCGCAATACCGTCATGAAAATGACCGGTCTGACTGAAGACGACCTAGCGCAGATCCGCCACTAATCCCCCTTTTCTGGCACTCCCTGCCCGGCCATCAGCGAATACTGGTGGGGCAGGGAGGCATCAGGCTCTGCCAGCCACAGCGATCAAACAGCTTCATTACCCCCGCTACGTTCCCTGTCAAACGTGCTGTCAGCGAATTTATCTGTCGGCCGCTGTCGTTAAAACCGACATCGAGTTTGGCCCGTGAGAGATAAATGCCGTTCACGCCTGCACTGAGCGCCACAGCATTCCGGCCGGACCATTCCCGATCGCTCAGCAGACGGTAGTTCCAGTGCATATCTTTCGCTGTTTCCAGAGCATACGTCAGCCGGAACAGGTCGTTCTGCTCGGACAACTCACCGGTGCATGAACGCCAGAGGTAATTCAGCTTGCTGGCTAGCTTGGCGCTGACGCCCATCTGACGTCCCTGTTTCAAAAGCCACTCGATATCGGGCGTCACATCACGAGAAAAACGCCGTTGCTTCAGCGCAGTCGCCAGCCAGCGGGTGAGAAAGAGGTTTTCCTGTGCCGGCGAGAGAACGCCACCATCCTGCCTGGCCAGCGCAAGCGCCACCAGGGCACACCACGCCAGATGACCTGATTTTTCTGTCAATGTCACGGCTTCTCCCGCAAGTCAGAAAAATGATGTAATTCATCAGGCATAATCAGCACACGTCAGCCCGTCTTACGGAGAAACATTCGCCGCATCTCACGCGTCAGCTGCTTCTTCTCCCATCCGTAAGGGAAAATAATGCTGTAGTCCCTCCTCTCAGGGAGGATATCAGGGCCCGCGACGATTCGCGCCACCTCCTTATTCAGGCGTTCTCCTCGCCAGCCATAAGCCGCCAGTCGCTTACGGATACGTGCAACGGGAAAACGTTTATCGGAGTGACGGGGGAAGAGTAACGTCCCGTCCTCATTTCGTTTGACACCAAACATATCCAGAGACTGTTCGATCACCACTGTTCGAACGGGGAAATGCTCACGCATAGTTTTCAACATATTCTCCATTTCAGACTCCTGAATTAATCCCTGCAACTGTCTGACCAGCCAGAGAGCAGCGTTATGCTGGCTCACTCCCTGCGTCATCATTCATTTCACACTGGAGTTCATGCCAGTATCCGGCAATATTGTTTACCACCTGTGCTGTCATAACGGCGTCAGTGACGGCGGAATGAGCCACCCCGATCCAGCTCAGGCCAGCCTGACTGACAGCACCGGAAAGCGATATGGTTCCGTAACGATTTGTACTGCAGCTGCTGCCGGATCGATGCCGACTGTGGGTTTCAGGCGGGTCTCAAATATCCTCTCACCGCGGGCATTCACCAGACCGATTTCCAGCGCCTGCGCGCCGGCATCAAGTCCGGTCGTTTCGGTATCGAGGAAGACGGGGCCCAGTGCTAACCAGGTATGTGCCAGCATGGCGAACCTGCCACGCTCACTCTTCATCCGGGCCTGCAGGCCCAGACGTGTGCTGGCCAGCCGCTGTTTTTCTGTCTGAGGGCGTTTCGCCCGCATCGGGACGCAGTCAGCCAGCCGCCATACGCCGTATTTCCCGCCGTAAGGACTTTTGTACATTCTGACCGGTTCCGCACCAGGGGCTGGCTTCATCCTGAACTCATCCCGAAGCCGCCCTTTGGTGTAGCATTTATCCTCCGCCCGGGGCGCTTCATCACAGGCGTCTGAATTGTCATCATCACGCATTCTGGCCACCGGTCTGTTTATTGCCTGAAAGCGCCGCCATCAGTGACTGGTTCTGACTCTTCAGGGCTTCAGCCTCACCACGCAGTGCCGCGACCGTTTCTTTCTCCCCCATCGTCTCCAGACGGGCATCATCACGCTGGTTTTCCAGCTGTGTGCAACGCTCTGTCAGACTGGCTATTTCACTGCCCATACGCACCAGTTGCTCCGAGGAGGCCTTTTCCTGCGATTCCAGCCTTGCGGTGAGGCTGCTGACTCTGTCACGTTCAAGTGCAATCTCACCGGCGCGCGCCTGCGTGTCAGCGATGGCCTGCTCGAGGCGTTGCTGCAGCGTTTCGCGGGTGGCCAGATGCTGCTGACGTTCTGAGGCCAGCGCATTTTCCTGCGATTCAAGGCGGGTAAGGAGAGTATTGACTTTATCGCGTTCAGACTTCAGTTCTTCTGTACGCGCATTAGCTTCGGCAGAAATTTGCTCCAGTCGTTTCTGCAGGTCTTCCCGCGTGTTTTTGTGCTGTGCCTGCTCCGCATTAAGCGCATCCTGCAGCACTGCCTTCTGCTCCTGATACCGTTCCTCTCGCTGACGGGTATTCTCTTCAGCGGCCGCAAGACGCTCTTTCAGCTGGGCCATCTCCACATCATGCTGCTGACGCAGTGAACGTTCTGACTCCAGCGCCAGCGTCAAACTGTCATATCTGTCCTGCAGTTCATCCAGTTTTTCTTCCAGGTCGTCGACTGTCTGCGCGGCGTCGGCCAGCTCCCGCTCTGCCTGTGCGGTCTGTTCACCGGCAGCACGCGTGACTTCCGCAACCCGGCGTTCTGCAGCCCGGACCGCCTTGTCATTCAGTTCTGTCGCCAGCTGGGTGATGCGTTCGGACAGCGCGGCGGAGACGGCCTTCACTTCTTCAGCCACTTCCACTGGCAGCTCGGCAACGGGTTCAGTGACGACCGTGCTCTGTGAAGCCTGGTATTCGTCCCATATCTGGCGGAGACGTGTCGGATTGCCGCCACCCACCTGGTTACGTAGTGCGAACCCGGTGATATTCCGTCCTTCAGCCTGCAGGGCCAGCCCTGCTTCAATAATCTGTTCTGGTTCGTATGTCGCCGGACGCATCTGTCAGTCTCCGCATAAAGGGGTATGCTTATATTATACACAAACAAACCAACAAATAAACTAACTAACAAACAAATTAAAGACGTGACAGGGTAGCGAAAAAGGGCACCAGGACAGCGCACCGCCGGTCGAATTGCTGGCACAGCATGTCCGGAGCCCGGGCGGGATGCACCACAGGTACGATGCACGCCACTCTCCTTGCCAGGTACTGGTGTTAATGCTAATGTACGCATACGTTAGCATTAACCAGAGACAGACATGCCGCAGGATGAATCAGTCGTCAAACGGGCCAGGGAATACTTTTTCCGCCACCACCGGTATACAGAGGAAGACCTGGAATCCGACTACCAGGCAGAACTGTGTAACTACAGGGATGACACCTGGGAAGCACCACAACGGGCAGCCAGACTCAGTGCGGCCGTCAAGCGCTACAAAACGTATGAGATGCTGTACTTCTTCTTCCAGATCGCTGATGAGGCCGGGCTGGACTATACTCCGCTGGTTGTAAAGCGCCTGTGCGCTCATCTTTTCGACAGGCAGGGCAGCCAGAATATTATTGTTGATATCTTTGGCCAGAAGGGACGCATTCACCGCAGCCATGACAGTGATCCTGACATTATTGCTGCCGTTGCCGAACGCTACCGGCAGCAGGCAGAGGACCACTGGCAGACAGTTCTGAAGAATATCGGGAGAGTGAAGCAGGACTACCAGAAAAATCAGAACAGACAGAAAGGCGCAGGGGATTAAATGCATGATTAATGCTAATGTATGCGTACATTAGCATTAATCACATAAGTCAGTGAAAATAAATCAGGCTTATTCAACGTTGCGAAGGTTCTTTGGCCAGTTGCTGGAGCTACTTCCCGAAATCAGGAAAGCCTGCGGCTGAAAGTACATCAGCAACAGCACTGGCTCTGGGATGGCCACGTTCAAGCCAGACCAGACTGAGAGCCACACCTGATTTCTCCGTATCATAACTGTGACGCGACAACCGGAATTACCAAACGGACACTCAAAGAATGAGATGAACGCTCCAGACTTATGAAGTTCGGAACACACAGAGTTCCTAGTTGTAGCGGCCCGCAATCGAAATCCCCCCGACTCGCAATCAGCGCAAATTTCGGCTCACATTAACTGCAAATGAAAAATGCCACCGGCTCACATTAAGTGACAATGGGCTCGCATTTATCCTGCCCGGCTCGCAATCCATTCCACCGGGCTCACAATAACTGCAAGTCAACTTCGTCATATCGGCAAACCGACTGCCAGCATTCTATTTTCCAGTTCGACTGGTCTCAGATATTTATTCATACTGGTTAAAAATTGTCGTTTTGGTTTGATTAACGTTTACCTACGTATAATCGCAGCAATTGGAGTTAACTCAGTAAATAGGAGCAAATAATGGAACAAAACCAACCAGCACAACCTTCACGACGTGCAATACTGAAACAAACTCTTGCAGTATCTGCTTTGTCTGTCACCGGGCTGGCGGCCTTATCGGTACCAACTATCTCTTTCGCCGCATCACTGAGCAAAGAGGAACGTGACGGTATGACTCCAGATGCAGTCATTGAACATTTTAAACAGGGTAACCTGCGCTTCCGGGAAAATCGCCCGGCTAAACATGATTACCTGGCACAGAAGCGCAACAGTATTGCGGGTCAGTATCCTGCTGCGGTGATCCTTAGCTGCATTGACTCACGTGCGCCGGCGGAAATTGTGCTGGATGCGGGGATCGGTGAGACGTTTAATTCCCGCGTAGCGGGTAATATCAGTAATCGCGATATGCTGGGCAGCATGGAGTTTGCCTGTGCAGTTGCCGGCGCGAAAGTAGTGCTGGTTATAGGACACACCCGCTGTGGCGCAGTACGCTGTGCTATTGATAATGCTGAACTGGGTAACCTGACGGGGCTGCTGGATGAAATTAAACCCGCGATTGCAAAAACGGAGTATAGCGGTGAGCGTAAAGGTAGCAATTATGATTTTGTCGATGCGGTGGCACGAAAAAATGTCGAGCTGACTATCGAAAACATCCGCAAAAACAGCCCGGTGCTGAAACAACTGGAAGATGAGAAGAAAATTAAAATCGTTGGCAGTATGTATCACCTTACTGGCGGTAAGGTTGAGTTTTTCGAAGTATAACTGAAGCAGTCCGAGTCCGAATACAGTCAGCCTCGCATTACATTAAGAGCTCATTAAATTTTCTCTGGAATGAAAATGTATTTTTTGAGTACACCCAAAACGCACAGTCTGGTGAGACAGTTTTTCTGTCTCATTTGGGTTGTTTTTATCCCATTCCGGTGTTACGTTTTCATCATCTAGAGTTAAACGAGACAGTTTTCACGGCACTGTTGCAAAGTTAGCGATGAGGCAGCCTTTTGTCTTATTCAAAGGCCTTACATTTCAAAAACTCTGCTTACCAGGCGCATTTCGCCCAGGGGATCACCATAATAAAATGCTGAGGCCTGGCCTTTGCGTAGTGCACGCATCACCTCAATACCTTTGATGGTGGCGTAAGCCGTCTTCATGGATTTAAATCCCAGCGTGGCGCCGATTATCCGTTTCAGTTTGCCATGATCGCATTCAATCACGTTGTTCCGGTACTTAATCTGTCGGTGTTCAACGTCAGACGGGCACCGGCCTTCGCGTTTGAGCAGAGCAAGCGCGCGACCATAGGCGGGCGCTTTATCCGTGTTGATGAATCGCGGGATCTGCCACTTCTTCACGTTGTTGAGGATTTTACCCAGAAACCGGTATGCAGCTTTGCTGTTACGACGGGAGGAGAGATAAAAATCGACAGTGCGGCCCCGGCTGTCGACGGCCCGGTACAGATACGCCCAGCGGCCATTGACCTTCACGTAGGTTTCATCCATGTGCCACGGGCAAAGATCGGAAGGGTTACGCCAGTACCAGCGCAGCCGTTTTTCCATTTCAGGCGCATAACGCTGAACCCAGCGGTAAATCGTGGAGTGATCGACATTCACTCCGCGTTCAGCCAGCATCTCCTGCAGCTCACGGTAACTGATGCCGTATTTGCAGTACCAGCGTACGGCCCACAGAATGATGTCACGCTGAAAATGCCGGCCTTTGAATGGGTTCATGTGCAGCTCCATCAGCAAAAGGGGATGATAAGTTTATCACCACCGACTATTTGCAACAGTGCCGATAGCGCTGGAAATAGCTATCTTTCACCTCGTCAAAAAGTGATGTTTGATAGCATAACCAATGCTCCGTCTGCACCTTTTGGTGTTTATGACCCTTCAAGTACAAACAACTTAGGCCCTGGATTAACCGGATTTGTTGCTTACACTGAGGGCATGACAGTTAAAACGGCACTGTTGCAAATAGTCGGTGGTGATAAACTTATCATCCCCTTTTGCTGATGGAGCTGCACATGAACCCATTCAAAGGCCGGCATTTTCAGCGTGACATCATTCTGTGGGCCGTACGCTGGTACTGCAAATACGGCATCAGTTACCGTGAGCTGCAGGAGATGCTGGCTGAACGCGGAGTGAATGTCGATCACTCCACGATTTACCGCTGGGTTCAGCGTTATGCGCCTGAAATGGAAAAACGGCTGCGCTGGTACTGGCGTAACCCTTCCGATCTTTGCCCGTGGCACATGGATGAAACCTACGTGAAGGTCAATGGCCGCTGGGCGTATCTGTACCGGGCCGTCGACAGCCGGGGCCGCACTGTCGATTTTTATCTCTCCTCCCGTCGTAACAGCAAAGCTGCATACCGGTTTCTGGGTAAAATCCTCAACAACGTGAAGAAGTGGCAGATCCCGCGATTCATCAACACGGATAAAGCGCCCGCCTATGGTCGCGCGCTTGCTCTGCTCAAACGCGAAGGCCGGTGCCCGTCTGACGTTGAACACCGACAGATTAAGTACCGGAACAACGTGATTGAATGCGATCATGGCAAACTGAAACGGATAATCGGCGCCACGCTGGGATTTAAATCCATGAAGACGGCTTACGCCACCATCAAAGGTATTGAGGTGATGCGTGCACTACGCAAAGGCCAGGCCTCAGCATTTTATTATGGTGATCCCCTGGGCGAAATGCGCCTGGTAAGCAGAGTTTTTGAAATGTAAGGCCTTTGAATAAGACAAAAGGCTGCCTCATCGCTAACTTTGCAACAGTGCCCCCGGGTCGCGATGGCTAACATTTGCTGTTTCATTTCATCTGAAATAGTAGGGGTCCGTGAAAGGATCCACAGGTAGTCGCGATCCGGACCACAAACCAGCGCGTGACGATATTCCCGGTCGAGTGCAATTACGTTATACCCGCCATAGAAGGGGCCGAAAAAAGAAACCTTAAGCGCGGCTCTGCTTGGGTCGCCGGTGAAATAGGCTTTCCCTTCCGTTTTCTGCCACATCTCCCTGTCAGGGTTATAGCCCTTGTTAATAACGTTGATGCCGCCGTCGTCGCGCAAGCTGTATGTTGCGGTCACTTTATCCAATCCGCGCTCGAAACGATGGTCGAAGCGCGCAATTTCATACCAGGTTCCCAGATAGCGTTTGGCATCAAAGTTATTTACCACGGTAACGCCTTTCGGCGGTGTCGGGGAGCTACACGCGACAACCAGGAATGCAGCCGTAACTGCAGCAACGACGGGCAAAATGCGCATGGGATTTTCCTTGCTGTATTTTTGTTAAGTGTAGATGACAACAGGAAAAAAAGAGAAAGAAAGGAGGCCCAATATCCTGGGCCTCATCGTCAGTTATTGCAGCTTTTCAAGAATGCGCCAGGCCGCCTCGACACGGACAGGGTTAGGATAGCTTTTGTTTGCCAGCATCACGATGCCAAGGTTTTTTTCTGGAACGAAGGCTACGTAGCTGCCAAATCCACCAGTGGAGCCCGTTTTATGCACCCATGAGGCTTTCACTGCGGGGGCGGGCGGGTTTACCTCAACGGCGGGAAGCGCTGCCAATGCCACTTTGCTGTCGCTGCCGTTGATGATCGAATCAGCTTTCAGCGGCCAGTTCAGCATCTCCCAGCCTAATCCCTGGTACATATCGCCAATACGCCAGTAGCGAGACTGCGCAAGCGCAATGCCCTGCTGGAGCGTTTTCTCCTGAACGTGGCTGGCATCCATGTTGGCCTGAACCCAGCGGGCCATATCAATAACGCTGGATTTCACGCCATAGGCTTCGGCGTCAAGTTGTCCCGGAGAAACGTGTACGGGCTTCCCTTCGCGATAGCCCCAGGCATAATCTTTTTGTTCGTTCTGCGGAACCGTAATCCAGGTATGCGCCAGTTTTAATGGTTGCAGGACGCGTCTGGTCATTGCCTCTTCGTAACTCATTCCTGAGGGTTTCACCGCCAGCGCGCCAAACAGACCAATGCTGGAGTTAGCGTAAAGTCGCTTAGCGCCCGGAGTCCATTGCGGCTGCCAGTTTTGATAAAAATGCAGTAATGCGGCTTTATCCCTAACGTCATCGGGGATCTGCAGCGGTAGGCCGCCTGCCGTATAGGTGGCTAAGTGCAGCAGGCGGATACCCTGCCACTGTTTGCCTGTCAGTTCTGGCCAGTATTTCGTGACCGGATCGCTGAGCTTAATTTCGCCGCGGGCGATAGCATCGCCGCCCAACACGCCGTTAAACGTCTTACTAACCGATCCTAGCTCAAACAGCGTTTGCTGCGTGACTGGGTGGTTATTGGCGATATCGGCTTTACCCCAGGTGAAATAATAGGGTTTTCCCTGGTAGATAACGGCAACGGCCATACCCGGAATAGCCTGCTCCTGCATCAACGGGGTGATGGTGCGATTAACGATATCGGCAATCTGTTGTTCTGTTTTTGCGGCAGCAAATGTGGAGAAAGAGGCTGTCAGCAGCAGAGCGCAGCATAACGATTTTTTCATCATGAAATCAGTTCCGTAATTAAAAGCAAAAAGGTGTCCGGGCCCGTCAGACGCAATCAGTGTGTTTGATTTGCACCGTGTTGACAAACGGTTAAATTTAGCAGCAGATATAAGTTTTTCCTAAATTCCACGTGTGTTTTTTATTAGCTTCAAAAATCACTATTTCACGAAGAATTTAGACTGCTTCTCACACATTGTAACATTATTTACAACCACCTTTCAATCATTTTTGATAAATCATTGATTTCATCTTTGCTGCAATGATACTTAATAAACTCTGCAAGTTATCCACAGAGCAACACTCAATTTTATTGATGATATTCTTATTATACCAGACATTTTTCATACACTCCCTTGTACGGATAGTTTTCCGACAACTTCATGATTACATATCTTGCGGTTTTGATTATTTTTGCTGCAAGAAATACATACTTCAAACGAAAGGTCTTTATTTGCTGTCTGTATTCTGAAGAGTCCAAGGAATCAAACTTGAACAACAAAAATAGGTTATATGAAAGCATCATCATTTGAAACACGGCTTCATTCGCCCAAAATGACTTTAGCAAGAGATGACCCACCGCCATGTCGTATTTGGCTTCTTTGATATAGTTTTCAGCATTACCACGCTTTTCATAGTATATAACTACTTTTTCAGAAAGCAAGGTAGTATTTGTTACAAAGAAAAAGTAGTCGTATTCGGAACCTTCTAAAAGTGATAATTGTGCTCTTTCTTTTTCTGGTTTCAGTACGCGAGATACGACAAATCTTCTGTCTTTTTCCCATTTAACTAATTTTGTATACAGTTCTGTAGTTTCTCTACCTTCTTCTCCTTTAACGAATACAATTGATGAATTCGTTGCTTGTGAGGTGAGTGTAGAATAACTTTTGGCTTTAATTAAATATTTGCATCCAAGAGATTCTATCGTTTCGATAATTTTTTCATCAAAGTAGCCACTATCCATTCGAAATAAAATTTCTAAATCGTCTGATTTGATGTTAGCAACAATTTCTTTGATCATTTCCGCAGCACCGTTTGCAGTGTAAGTATTGCCACTTCTTACAAATCCGGTAACATATGCTTTTAATTCGTCGCAAAATGCAAATTGGATATTGTAGCATCGGTTTCCCAGTTTCTTAGGATTATATCCTTTTGACGCACCTTCTTGATGACCTTCTACGTTAATTACACTACTATCAATATCAATCGTAATGGATGTCAATTTACTTTTAGTGAGCAGTTTTTTAAAGACTTTAAAATTAATGTCTCTAAACATTTGGGTTGTCTTGAAGTTGAAGTTTCCTAGAAACCGTGACACTGTTTCAGGTTCTTTTACGGAAATATCAAACTCGTTGACGAGGGGATCATTTTGAAGTAGCTTTAGACGTTCTAACTTATCAATGCCAATGAAGTGACCGCAGAGCATGGTCTTTATATGATTCATCTTGATTTTATTTGTTGAGTCATTATCAAATACGAGGTCATTTTCAATAAAATCAAAAATCCCATTGCTTTTTGCATTCTCAAGGAGCAGAAAAAGACCTGCATTTGATGTTAGATTCTTAGCTTTGAAATCAATTTTATTAATCATAATTAGAACCCCTTTTTACTACTTTTCTTACTATTATTTTACCATATATCGAGTCATAAAAGCTGATAATTTAACATATTTTTGAGCACTTTTCTTTCACCCAATGGGTGAAAGCTGAATTTCGAAGGAATGCATATTTATCAAGGCTTTGATTATGCTTTTTGAAGTACTGACGTAGAATCTAGGGAAATAGTTGGAATTTGTTATGACTGGACTTTTTGCCAAAAAATAAGGGCAGCTTTTAGGCTGCCCCTATCACCCGTTGATTAACGGCAAGGTGTCTTTTACACCCCCAGGCCATTGCTGAGTTGCACAACAGCCGGGATGACCTTCTCTGCATGTTCCAGAGTAGCAGACATGATGGATTCCACTACGGTCGGGGAGTTGTACAGGCCCATACCGCCACCGATACCCATAGCGAAAGCCATGAGGCTCTGGCGAGCGATACCACCAACAACACCGACCAGGATCATCGCACCCGCAACGATTCGACCCAAAGTACCTTGGGTCCAATCCTTGAGAGTTACCCATACGTCGTCAAACGCTGTACCACCAGTACCAGCGTGGGCCTGATCCGGCACGAGCAGGAAGGCTACCACCATCAACCCCAGGAAGAGGAAGAGTGCGTTGTTTTTACTTGAGGCATTCGCCAACTGATTTGCGTTCATCAAGAACATCTCCTATTTGGTTGTTTCAGACTTCGGTTCGTGTTGTACCGTTTGCAGCGGTCTCAAAACTGGCTCACTTTGCGGTGTGCCATCCCCAATCACCCACCTGCGCGGTTCGATTTCGGTATAGACATACCCTGTCACGATGAGATCACCATTGGTGTCCTCCCAGGGAGCTACCCAAATCCGCATAACCTGTGCTGGTGTACGAATTGGAATCGGGCGATCCGGAAGACGCGGTGCGACATAGTTGTCAATCACCGGGTCTCCGGAGCTAGATGAGTTCGCTGAAACGTTTGAGGAACCTTCGCCATCCGCTTCCGCTTTGGCCTCGACTTCCTCTGGTTTCATTGGACGCGGGACATTTCCGTCATTGGTTGCGGCGTAAACGTCTCGCGCTGACATACACTGAACACCATTCGGCATTCCCGGACAGCTATACTCATCCTTGCCGATGTTGAACGTCGAACAGCCCGACAAAATAAGTAGCGCTGCACCCACCCCCAACATCTTTGCGGATCTTACTGCCTGTTCCTTTTGAGCCTCGCCTCTGGAACTGCCCTTTCTGGTCAAAATGTTCAAATTTTTCATTTCTTGGTTCCCCCGGTGGAACGAATTTGTAGCTTGGTTCCTTTGGTCACGATGATGTCTACCTGACGGCCAGCATCGACCTCGATAACAGGGAAGATGCCTTCGGCCATGTCGATATAGAACTGAGCGATGCGATCTAGCGCCTTACTGGCCCCCTTCACTGCTGCTCCCTGCAACATCTGGTCGGAGAACACAGACTGGTACTGGGTATTTGAGCCAGGGTTAGTGCTAACGACCGGCACAGGATTGACGTCAAAGGCTTCGGAAACGCCACCAAGGAAGCCTGCCATCAAGCTCTTGGCGATGATTTGCCCCTGCTTCGATACGACGCGACCACGGACACCGGCCTTACCGTCTTCACCCACTGCATAGGAATCCAGCTTCGCTTCTATGACACCCCCATCATCCCGAACGCACGAGAAGGTCTCGCCACGCAGGTACGCTCGCTCTGAACTGAGATCTCCATAGCCTGAAACAATCAGGAAGCACTCACGAACATCCGCACGGAAGCGGTTAGGCAAAATAGCCTCTTTCTGAATCCTGAGGGTCGAAGGGAACGGATCTCGACGAGCACCTTGAGATGTTGGTGCGTCCATACCGTTGATGAGCACCCCTGTCAGGATGGAGCCAGAAGGTAGGTAGATAGACTCATCATCCTTGTTGTCCTTCTCTTCAACTTCTGGCGCTTTCTGCGAGTAGCTCACTATTTGGATGCCTGGTTTAGTTGCATCACGACCGTCTCCCTTGCCAGTTGCAGGAGCCCCACCCTTCGAGTCAGGAAGCGGTGCGTCCCGAAAAAAGGATGCAGGATCTTTGTAGTCGAGCTTTTTCTCCATGAACTGACCATCACCACCAGATGCACCATTAACATCGGCTCTGGCATCCTCTGATGAAGAGGATGTTTTTCCACCAGCAGCGCCGGTTTCGACTTTCTTAGCCAATTCCATGTTCTTCTGGGTCAGGCGGTCCAAATCTTGACGAAGGCGGGTCATCTCACGGCCAACATCACTGGATTTCCCGGCAGTGGTTTTGGTTTCCTCCAGCTCTTTCTTGACTCGTTCCAGCTCCTTTTTCAGGTCGGAGTTTTCACGAGACACCATCTTCACATCGGCAGACAACGAATCTATCCCGATCTCACGGGTGTTTTTGTCTGTGAGAACGTGCTTGATGGTTTCTTGGCGACCGCGCTTCTCTTCTTTCTTGGGTTCACCAGAGAACATTGTCACGACCGCAAAAAGAACGAAGACGCCGCCAGCGATAGACACCCAACGCTTCTTGTTGGGGTCTAACTGTGTCCAAAATCGCTTAATCATTGGGCACCTCCCAGCAGCGATGGACGCTTAGACGTTGGTGCGAGACCACGCTTCTGCTTCTTCGCCACATAGATCTCCGTCTTCTGGCCGGGCTCAAGCACGTTAAGCGGCCACGTAGTCACCGCAGCCACATCCCAGCTCCCACACAACGCCTCTTTGAACTCAATAGGCTGATCAGAGACGTTCAGGGCGACACCGATGAACACGTTAAGGTGGTGGCCCATCATGTATTGCCCCTTGCTGAAATCCACCTTTACCCCAGGATGAGCGCAGCTCGGCACCGCAGCACCAGCAGGGATGCGGTTCAACGTGTAACCTTGAGGGACTTCACCAAGAGCAATCTTGCGGAATACCGACCGGATGGTTTCGACATAAGGCTGGCTCTGTTCCCAGGTCTCAGCCTTGGTATTGGCAAAAGCACCAGTGATACCTACACCACCATCGAGCTTGAGAAAGACTTCTCTGGGCGGAATACGACGGGGAACCATCGTCAGGCTGAGAGCTTGGGCTTCCGAGCCTTTTTCAGTAATGAACATAGTCACCGGATACTGCTTATCCGTGGCGACATAGACCACATTCTCTTTGATGCAGACCTCACCACACTGGCCGTTATCCGTCGCCCCGGTCAGAGATGTTGAAACGATCTCAGGATTGCTGAAAGGCGTGACGATTCGGTTCGGATGACCAACGGCTATCGGGATGATCTGGTTAACCCCCGGCTTCATCGTCAGTAAGGGGTTTTCATTCATGCTGCCCACAACCTCATGGGAGCTTTGTCCTGACGTCACAGGGGCAGGAACATCCTTTTTCATAACACTGGCCGGGACAACAGGAATGTCATCCGAGGCATAGGCCATTGAAGTTCCAAGCGCCAAGGACAGCGCCAGGAGCGAAAGTTTAGCGTTGTTCTTCATGCTTTCTCCGGTTTTCTTCTTTGCGCTGGAGTTGCTCCAAAACAGTTTTGGTGCGTGGCTTTCCTACATAGGTGTCGATGTAGTCCAGCACGGGCGCGTAGTTTGAAATCTTGATGGCGAACTCGTAGGAGCGTTCGCTACGCTCTTCGTTAGAAGAAGCCCCTTTGACGTAGGAATATCCGTAGACAAACACCTTGTCGCTCTTGGGCTCGTACTCAACAAAACGCGGCTCAAACCGCATGGTTACGCGGTCGTTCTTGATCTGTTGAGCTTGAATTTCGATGGCATCAATCACGTCCTGATAGATGCTCGGGGAGAGAAGCGGGGTGATCCGTTCTTTCACAAAGTCAACGGTTCCTGGCGTCACATTGCCAAGGAGCTGAGCAAAAGCGAAACCCCAAGCCTCTTTATAGGACTGAGAGGCGTTACTTTTCGTCACCCAGGCTTCTTCCGTGAGCGTGAAAGGCTGGATAGTGACGATGGTTTCCTTGCTGAATACTTGGACCACCAGCAGGAAAACGATAGCAATAAGACCACCCTGGAAGATTCGCCCCCACTTATTTTCTGTTTGGGTCCCTTCCCAGGTCTTGAGATACTTTTTCAGGTTCAAGGCAAATACCTCCGGACAAACGGGTTCTTGAGAGATTTGGCCTTGGTCATGATGAACCCGGCCCAGTAGATCATGTGGAGCAGGTATCCATCCGGATGGTTATCCCTGAATCGGCGATAAAGGTTGGTTACAAGTAACCCCCCCAGAAAGCAGATCAGAGCCTTACCGATGATGACCCCTATCGTTAGCCCCAAAAGCATCGGGGCCAACTCATCTGCGCTCCACAACAGCAGATGCGGGGGCTCATCGACCCGGCGCGGTATCTTTACAGGCTTCATAGCAACCCTCTTCTTTTCCTAGTGGCCTGTATTCTCATTCAGGGTCACTGATTTTCTGCCACGGCTTCGCGCCCTTTTCGGGCACTTCCAGCGACAAATAAAAAAAGGCGGCCTAAGCCGCCTTTTTTGCGTTTACTGGATCGGTTATTGATTTTGAGGAACCGCTTCCGAATGTTTTTCCGAAGCCGCAACGCTAACTTCATTGGCTGGTCGGGCCACCTCCAGAGTTTTCACTTCCTTGTTAGCATTGGCTTTAAACTTGAACATCAGACTGTACGCCGCCAGCAGGAAGAAGCTGAGAATGCCCCAGTAGGTCTGAACCGTGCCCAGAGCCTTGGCCGGGTCACTTGCAGCTCTGTTGGCCGTATCAGCAGCCAACTTAACCCACTGACTCCAGTCAAAACCTGCCGCAAAAGCAGACAGCCAAAACGCGACGGCCACTGGAACGATGAAGATGCACATCAGCACCGCGTTCATCAAAAACCAGAAAAATTGTTTATTAAGGTTCACACTTCCTCCCATTAACCTAGAAAATTGAATGCGTGTTCCAGGTTCATCCCTGCAACAACACCTATAACGAACATCACCTGCCAGACAAGGAACTGCCAGGAGATGAATGAACCAGATGAGCTTTCGCTTTCTCTGACGTGAGCTTGTGCGGACATAGACCCTCCAAATAACTTGTCGTCATCACGGAGTAATCGTCTCTTAATTGATCAATCTAGGAACAGTGCTGTTACGGCCCATTTTGGGCACTTTATGGAGGTTTATTCGAGGAGATGATAAGAGCGGGAGGCGAAAAACTTTCACATGTGAAAGTTCAAAGCGGCCGATGGCCGCTTGTTTCACACTGTTCTATTGTAACGGAGTTCTCGATAAGCATCCCATGCTTGCTCTGATGAGACACCTCGACGACCAACATCTGTGGCGCACTCAAGGTCCATCTTGTACTGCTTAACCTTCTGGTCTGCTGTATCGCCCCAGCTCATGGCTGATGGGTACTTGGAAACACTAAACACATTTTCAAGTTCAGCCTGATAGTCGTCGTTTTGTAACAGAGGTTCGGTTTCACCATCATCCCAGCGAATGTAAGCCTTACCCTGGAGAGCCTTCAAATGCAAAGGCACCAGTAAGGTGGAAATCACTTCGTCAGCCCTGATGTCTTTGTAAGCACACCAGTGAGGTTTAACGGTGATCACACCATTTACCAAAACGATGTCACACGCCAGTGTCGCTTCAACATTATCGTTAACATCCTGCCGAGCGTAGATCTCCACGAAACCAACCTGCTCTGGATCAACCTTGTCGATGAAGCTCCAAAAGCTGGGGTACGACGTTCCATCGCTGAGCGTCAACTGACCGTCATGCTCTTTCAGTATACGGTTCAGTTGTGCAGTGAAGAACTCTGCCGACACTTTTCTTGCCAATGGTTCCATATCACTCAGTCGTAGAGTGGCTCCTCCACTCCCCTCATACACCTCTCCAAAAAAGAAATCTCTCTTACGCATTAGACTTTGCCACCTTTAATCGCTTGCTGGGTCAGCTTGATCCAGTTCAACGGGTTTTCACAGTCAACATGGTTGCCAGCGGCACCAACTACCGTTTTGTATGCCTCCGAGCCTGCCGCTGTGTGTACAGCCAGCATAAACGAAAACATAGGGTCATTTTGCATGGTGCCAATCATCATTGCACTGGAAGTGTCTTTGAGCTGGCAGTTTTCAACCCGCAGATTGAGTACATCTTTTGCCACCATCTGACAGTCGGGACACACCTTCTCAAGGTTCTTGAGCTTTGCGTCGTCATTGAGCACATCAGGAGCCGCGATGGCAGTACCGGCTATACACAGCCCCAGTGCCAGCAGTTGGAGTCTATTAGTTACTTTCATGGTTCCTCTCTATATCGTTCCAATTTCGTTTCGGTAAAAGAACAGTGGCCCAGTGACTGTTCTGAGTTCCGGCGTTACTTGCTTTACTCTTGAGCAAATATGCTGCTTGAAAAAGTTGTGGTATCCGTACAACGCTGGGCGTGTAAATACGGAAAAGATAATGAGGGTGATGGCCGCACCAGCGGCCCACCCGATCACGTCCGGAGAGATAAGTCCTGACACGTCTGAGATACGTTCTGGTTCAACCAAGCGGCACACCACCAGCACCCAGAACCACATTACCGGCATCACAAAGATCATCTTTCCGACGCAAGCAATGAGCACCTTCACCAAATTCAAGCTCTGCGCCCAGTAAAGCCACAACGCAGACAAGGATTGGCGACGTATCACCTGGTAGACGTTCAATGGGATGTCGCACAGATGCACCCCATCTTGATTTATAACGGAGTAGCTCATCCTCCCTCCCTATACCCGTTTCTGGAGGTTGCCGAACGTCAGGCCAACCAGGACACAGCACGTCATCATTGTCATCGGGATGACAACCGGATCGAGCGCTATGGGGATGAAGAACGCGATGAACAATCCGGCCATCAGGTACATCGTTCCGCGAACGCTGTAACGATGGAGAACCGGACTCGCATAATCGAAGTTGGTCCGCTTAATTCGCCATGTCATCATCCCGTCATATACCGCAGGTACGAACAGGATCAGCATATAGGGAGCCCACGCGGCTAACAGTGCCAACCTTGTGTAGAACTGGTAAATGACGTTGACAAAGGCTTCCATGCGGCCTTTGACCCACACAAACCAGCCCTTGCCCATGTCCTGCATCCCCTTGGACTTCTGGCGCTCCTCTTCTGATGGGATCAGCGTTTGGTACATCCCCTCATAGAATCCTGAATCAATAACGCTCGACCTGAACCAGGTAGATGCTTTGTTCTGTATCCAGTCTCTTGCTTCGACACCAAGACTCTGTTCCACCAGCTCGGATTCCCTTTTGATGGCTCTGTCTGTCCAGTCGCCAGGGATCAGCAGCAATATTGCCAGCAACTCAATAACCAGCAGCCATGCGACCAGCAACCACGGCTTCTTCATAGTCGGTTCTCCTTAAAACAGTTTTCACGCTCTCACAGGTGATGAGCTCATACAGCAAGCCACGCAAAGAGGTCTCATCCTCATGGGGCTGCGGGTTAATGGATAGTTCTCCTGGATGGGAAGAAAGCCACAGTGAGAACGACTCTCCTGAATCGACAGACCATGAATCACCGCCACTATCGACAATTTGCACTTCCAACGCCCGGCAGGTTTCGGTGATCAGGGTTTCCAGAAATGCCCCAATTCTGGCCGGGTCTTCATATTTCTCTCTCTGCTCATGAAACACGAGCTGGCTGTAGCGATGCAGAGCTTCTTCAATGATCGGGTAAATCACAGGCTCCTGATTAGCCTTAATCCCGTCTGTGATGTAGCAGCTCAGCTTCTCGATGATGGCCTCCGATGCAGGCCAGTCGAATTGGAGGATGCTCAGGATGTGAGCGTTCTTGCGGCCACGACTTTTCAATTCATTCATAACCCTGTCGAAAGGGTTCACATCGACCATGATGGCTACCTCGTAATTTCTATACTTCTTGTCACACATAGCTCTGCTCTTACTGGGTCAATATGGGCAGACGGCCTTTTACGATTGTTCCGCCTGAAATTTTGGCTATGTATTCCAGGTTCGGAAGCATTCCCAATAACTGGGCTGGGAACAGATCAGCTTCCTCCTCCATCAAACGCTCGCCTTGGTTGCCTCCGTGCATAATGGGCTCCTTGCCATCCGAGTTCTGGCCTTGAGTCCGCATGACGTACTTGAGCCGGGTCTTCGGCAAGTTATCTGCGATATACTCCTGTGTTTCACCATCGACGATACGCAGAGCAAACGTGTTGTTGATGTTCCCCAACACTTGGAGCGCTTTGTCTTTGCTACCCAGTCGAGCTGCGAAGTCAGCAAAAGTCTGAGTTGCAACGAAAAGACGAAGTTTCGCACCGCGACCTTTGTTCAGGAGCTGGATGAACGGGTCGTTGATCACCTCAGCAGCCTCATCAACAAAGATATTTACGGGTCTGTTGTTGACGCCGTAGTTGTATCTGTCACCGGCAACCGCTGTCAGGTCTGACAGGAAGATGGACCCCATAGCACTACCAACCATGTTGTCGGTCAGGGAGTCGAGCCCCAGATAAGCAACTTGAGCGTTGTTGATGATTTTTGCGGAATCAGTGATCTGGCGTTCGTCGCTCAGATCAGATGAGTCTGGAGACAGCAGAGGGCCTAGCTCCCCGGACGTCAGCATATTCATGATCGGCAGGAGGTTCGCCACCATCTTGGAGAAGTGGGTTTGGTCGTGCTGGAACATCGACAGCAAGCCTTCCAGATCAGAGTTTGGGTGCTCAGGTTGGATGATGTCGTAGTAGAACTTCATCAACGCGAAAGCGATCTTCTCACGCGAACCGTTTTTGACTTTCTCCAAATAAGCCGCTGCTTCTGCCTCCCAGTCGGGCATAACTCGCTCTGAGTAAGCCTGAACGGCCTTGATGACCAAGCCAGCAGCGCCACCTTCAAGGAATCGGCGGAGCTTTGTCAGGTTGGGACGATCATGAGTGATGACCAAGCCCTGAGCGATGTTGTTCAGTGCCTGCCATCCAAATGATTTGAACGGGTCGGCCCCTGCTTCGGACGGGATCAACGCTGCCAAACGACTTGCAATTTCAGTCACGCGGGTGAAGTTACGCAGAGGGTCGATACGCACCGACTCTTCCGGGAATGCTGGATGAAATGAGACGAATCTTTCCGGCTGCCCCATAGCTTCACAGGCACGTCGTGCATTGTCCCGCATCTCCTTATCCCCTTTCGGGTCTATGATGATCACGGCTTCCCCACGCAGAATGGCCTGTGAAATCAGGATGTCGAACATACGGGTCTTGCCCGAGCCGGTGGTCCCAACGATCAGCGAATGCCCCTCAGTGTGCTTGAGTGGCTGCATCAGCTTCTCTTCTTTGGGTTCTACCCCGTGAATCCAGGGCTGGCCGATTGGCAGCTCCTTTTTCTTACCCTGTATCTTCCGGACAACCTTTTTGACCGTGGACTCTCTCCCTACGATGGAAGTCCAGTCGCGTTTCAGGATCTCAAACACGCGCTGGGCATGGCGGTTTTCCCACAGGAACCCACTACCAAGCCACATATCGTCCGGCGTGTCCTTGATGTACTTTTGGAGCTCCGCAATAGAAATAAACTCCAGATCACGCCCCTTCAAATGCTTTTGGAGCAGGTGAAGTTTGATAGCCTTTGGCAAACGAGCCATCGCCATCACGCCACAGATCCCCGTCATCCAATAGAAGGGCTCCGGAGGCATCGTGCTGACTTGCTCTACGGCCAAAGCCGCGCCGGAGGCGGCAAGCCAGCCTGCTACAGCATTTTTTTCATAGTTGGGCCGCCACGGCATCTCGTAGGCGAGCGGGTCATAACTCATTGTCATGTTTCATTTACCTCTAAATACAGTTTTCCCTGACGTTTCTTGAGCAAAGGCCGTCTCTGTGCCCGGCTCAGCATCCCGCAGAGGATGTGTTTGCTGATGCCGATGTTTTCACCGGCAATCATGTCGAAGGCTTTGTCACTGGTTACTAAGCAGCCATCCTCTTCCAGGACAGGTGTCACGAGCCATCTGCCCGAGCGTTTTTGGATCATGTCCTTGAGCATCTGGAGTGCTTTCTGAGGCGTAACACCAGACGGCAAGAAATCTTCCGCGTTGATGTCTTTCGGGTTTGTTTTCGCCTTAGGCGGCTCAAACTCCCTAACCTCTGGCTCTTCCCTTTCTCGCACCTCGACGTGTCCCAATTCCTTCTCACGCTCAACTTTGGGCTCAGGAGCCACTGGTTGAACCTCCCGCTTAGGAAGGCGAGCCACGTTCTGTTTTTCTTGGACCGGCTGGCGCTGCGGCTCTTCAACCGGAGAAGTAACATCGACCTTCTTCTCCTTCTGCTGTGGCTGGGAGTCCTTACCTTTCGCCTTTTGTTCAGGCGAGGGTTTACCGGCGTTAACCTCAGGCTTCTGCTGCTGCGCCTTTTTTCGGCTTTGTTGTTTCGGTGCAGACTTATTCTTGCTTGCATCCAAGCCAGGGGGAGAGACGAGCTCAAAGGCATCCTGGTATCCCCCCATTGACGCCTCGGCATCCTTAATGGCCGCTACGACTGCATCTGAAAGCTGCTCCGCCAGTACAATTGCCTTCACTCCGCTGAAATCACGAACTTTGCGACCTGGCATAATCGGGTCTGGAACAATCGCGTTGGCGTGGGACAGCTTCGAGAGAACCTCTGACGGCGCACCCAGCGACCGAGCGCCATCCGGGTACAAAATGACGGCTTGACCCTTCATCAGGCATAGGACTTCGCCCAGCGTCGTTTTACCTTCCAAAACAGGCATGATCGCTTGTTCAAGCAACGCCGATGCTTCTCCGTACCCGGCTAACATCTCAACGAGTAAGGTCTTTGCGTCTTTCTCATGCAGATTAGGTTTGTCCGTAGGTGGCATTGCTGGCGCTGGTGTTGTTTGTTCTGGTGCGTCAGTCAGCATAGGGAGCGGCTCAATCGCCCATGATGGCGGTTCATCAGAACTACCGAACATTGGAAAGTCATCGCCCTGCAGGGAGTTTTGTTCTTGTGGAACGAAGTCCTGTTTTGGCTGCTTCTCTTGCTTTCCGGGCATTGCCACATCTGGGATTTCTGAGTTTGTTGCGTCAGTGCTGGCTGTCTCTGCCGATGCGCTGAATGCGTCAAACGGAAAGTCGATGTCCCCCAGTCCACCCCCAACATCCTTGAGTGCTTGTAACGGATTGTCGTTTGCCAAAGGTGGTGCGTTTTTGGCAATGTCCTGAGGGGACAAATCCTCTTTTGCCTCTGGTTTGTGGGGTTGTTTCTCTGTATCACTCTTCGGTTTTGCTTTGCCCGGTTTGCTCTGCGGCTTACCCTTCTTGCCAGCGTCAGGCTTAGATGATTCCGTTGATCCAGCATCTTTTTGCTCTGGTTTCTCCTCGACAGCATCTGAGGTGCTTTTCAGCATCTCCATCGCATCACCAAAGCCAAGACCAGCTAGAGCTTTCTCTGCTTCCTGCTCTGCGGCCAACATGTCATCGTTCAGAGCTGACACATCTTCCTCTTGGTCGTCATCGACTTCCTCAGGATCAACGAACTCAATCTCAGCGTCCTCAACATCACCAACAACTTCCGCAGCAACAGCCGCAGGAGGCTCAGTCGTAAACACCAGGTCGTTTGATTCGAGTCGGAGCATCAAGATCTTCACCGATCCCGCCGCCTCCTGGAGCATCTCAGGCAAAACTTCCCAGTAGCGGTAGTACGCACGTTCACCCTTCTCCTGCACCGTGTTTGGTACAGCAAAACCACGTTCGATGAGAATGTCGGCCAGTGTGTCAGGGTCTCGTGGAATACCGGGGATCTTGTCGTGGCTGATCAAGTCATAAAGGTCCCCAAGCTGTTTCCAGGCAATGAATACACCTTGGTTGAGGTGCCAGACTTTCGCGCCTGGCTCATTGACCTTCCATTTTCCGGTTTTAACCAGGCGGCGGATGGCATCGAACACGTACCGCTCGACAGGCACACCATAGGAGAACTCGTCCACATCGAGACGACTCTGGCGAAGGTCCCGTGAGACGCTCTCTTGGTCAGCGCGAAGCATCAGCTTGGTCACAGGCTGATTGACGCTGGTTCCTGAGATAGCTTCCAGCATCGCTTCCATGATGGACGGGCCAGACTTGGACAGAAACTCCCGAGTCTCAGCCGGAATAATTCGATCCACCGCCAGCAGCGAGAATTGCTCATGTCTTTTGTGTCGCTTGTCGCGCCACCGGATAAAGTAACGGTCGATTTCGTGACGGTGTGCCCAGTCATGAAGTGACTCCGAATACGGGTTCCATGTGATTGACCCGTCTTTGTCCGTAATGGACACATCCGAGAGCGGTTTACCCACATCATGCAGCAGCCCGGAGAAACAGCTCGCCAGTCTCCAACGCGGCTCATTGTCACGGCGTTCACGAGGCGTCCCCTCGATGGAAAAGATAACTGACTCAGATGCCTGAGCTGCCCAGAAGGCCACTTCAAGCCCATGTCGGAACAGACCACCAGCGCCACGGTGGTGGTGTGATTCGGAAGCTGGCAACAGGTGAACAAACGCGGCATACCGCTGGATCACCGGCAAAACAAGCCGGTTGAAGTCGTCCACAGTGAAACCGAGAGAGTTCCGCACTTTCTCAATCAGTTCAGCTTGGGTTGCCAGTATCTTGTCTAGTGGGGCCACTGGCAGGCCCTTGGCAAAAGGTGGGTATCGAGGGATTTCTTCATCTTCCACGTCTTTAAGCGGCAACACTCTGACGCTCGGCGCGGTCTCGATCACTCCACTTCGCCCACCAAATAACTTGTTAAGGGCTTTCAGCATGTAGGTTGACCATATTCCTATCGTATTTCTCGTCGCTACATGCTCTCAAAACACCTTTAGATCGCACACACGCCTATCTGTCCAATTTGGGCAGTTTGAGAAACCAGCTTTCCATCCCCCCCCTTTTAGAATGGGCTCATCGACAATTTTTTATGAGGAACGACACGATGAGACAACTGATAGCAATTCTGGGAGTGGCAATTCTGGCCGGGTGTGCCTCTAACGCCCCCGAGCAAAAGCCTCAGCCCCAGACTGCCCCTGCCGAAAATGACAAACCTGCCCGAGTTAGCCGGGAACTGTCGATGGCATGGGACAACATGGGGCGCGGTGGTGCTGCATTACGTCAACCTGGTTATATCCATGTGCTGGGCGACGGTAATGTCAGCGCAACGATGAACAAGGTCAAAGATGACTCCGCTGGTTCAGATAAAACTCCAGCAGGGATCAAACAGCACGGGGATGTCAACGAAGCCATCAATACCTTCAAGTCCATGAATAAAGGCAAAGGCTACTCGCTGTACGAGTTGTCACGCTGGGAACGCTATTGCGATGGTGGCAAAGGTATGGACGAGCACGATTGGCGCTTTGTGGAAGCCGAGGGAACCACAAACATCCCCAAGGACGTTGTAACCGGCTGCATACCACCTACCCACACCTATAAAGATTATCTGAATGCCTGGACGCACTTTTGCACCAGTCAGGCTGTAACTGACGCAGATCGCCGCATTGTGCGCGAGTCCGTGCGTCCCTATTCAGTGGTGAACCCATGCAAAGCTCTGAAATAAGAAACCAGACAGAGCTAGGCCGTAAGGCTGAGCTCTTCGACGCTTTATTAATCATGCTCCAGGAGGCCGGTTCGAGGGGTAATTCCAGCGAAGCGGCCTATGTCATTTCTGGAGTCCTCGAAAACCTCTCCAGAGACTACCCCGAAGTCAAAGGTCTGGCTCAAAGCTGGACTGAGCTGGCGAATCTGGAATCAAAGATGAGAGGAGCTGCTTAATGGACCTTTATATCTGCGAGAAGCCTTCTCAGGCAAAAGATTTGGCTGGCGTAATGAAGGCCTCCCAACGAGGTGATGGATTTCTCCATGATGGAGGAAACCGCGTTATTACGTGGGCGTTCGGCCACCTGCTGGAATTGTATATGCCAGACGATTATGACGAACGCTACAAGTCATGGTCACTGGAGACCCTCCCTATTGCACCAGAGTCATGGCGGTACAACGTTCGCAAGAGTGCGTTCAAACAGTACAAAATTGTTGAGGGACTGGTCAAAAAGGCGAGCACCATCTACATCTCAACGGACTACGACCGAGAAGGTGAGGCTATCGCCCGTTCGCTTCTGGATCGATTCCGCTACTCTGGCCCTATTCGCCGAGTTTGTTTGACGGCTCTCGATGAGTCAAGCATCAAGAAAGCGCTGAACAACGTAAAGGATGGCAAGGATACGGTCTCACTCTACTACGCCGCATTGGCACGGCAACGCGCTGACTGGTTGGTAGGCATGAACGTGAGCCGCCTCTACACAGTGCTGGCCCGAGATGTCGGCTTCAACCACACTCTTCACGTTGGCAGGGTTATCACCCCAACCGTCGCTCTTGTTTGTCAACGGGACCGAGAGATCGCCGGTTTCACCCCCTCACCATACTGGACTCTGGGTGTGAACGTGTCCGTACAGAATGGACAGTTTGCCGCCCAATGGATACCACCAGAAGAGTGCAGTGACGAGCAAGGCCGGTGCGTCAATAAGGCCTATGCCGAGCAGGTAGCCTCCCAGGTCAATGGTGCCAATGCTGTTATCAGCAAAGCAGAAACCAAACCAGGTAAAGAGTCAGCCCCCCTCCCCTTCGATCTAACGTCGCTGCAACAATACGCGAGCAAACGATGGGGATACACAGCTCAGCAGGTACTGGATGCAGCTCAAGCTCTGTACGAGACGCACAAAGCGACCACCTACCCTCGTACTGACAGTCGTTATCTACCCGAGAGCCAAAAGGAAGACATTCCGGACATTCTCCAGGCGCTCATTTTGTCCGATCAGAACGTCTCTGGGCTGGTGGCTGGCGCAGATCCTCATCGCAAGGCCAGGGTATTCAATGACGCCAAAGTGACCGCGCACCACGCGATCATTCCAACACCGGCCAGAACAGACATCAGTGCCATGTCTGAGATCGAGTTCAATCTTTACGACGCCATCCGTCGTTTCTACATCGCGCAGTTCTACAGCGAGTTCGAGTTCACCAAAACCTCCATCGAGGTGCAGTGTGGGCGTCACCTCTTTGCGTCCGCTGGTAAGACACCTACCAAACAAGGCTGGAAGGTTTTGTTTGCTTCTGATAGTGAAAGCAGTCCCAAGGACGAGGGGGAAGACACCGACGCGCCGGTTGAACAAGAGAAGCTCCCCAGGGTTAGCCAGGGCGAACCTGCCTTGCTGAATGGGGCCGAGCTGGCAAACAAAATGACGCGGCCAGCACCGCACTTCACCGAAGCCACATTGCTTGCCGCGATGGAGAACATTGCCCGGTTCGTGACTGAGGAGAAGTTCAAACAAATCCTCAAAGACACAGCCGGTTTAGGCACTCCAGCAACACGCGCAAGCATCATCCAGGGCGCTGTTGATAAAGGCTACTTCAAGCGTCAGAAAAAGGTACTGCTTGCAACTGATAAGGCTCATGCGCTTATAGCAGTGCTTCCACCAGCCATCAAATCACCCGGCATGACTGCGGCTTGGGAGCAGGAGCTTGAGAAAGTTGCCTCCGGCTCCGGGAACATGTCTGTCTTCATGAAGCAGATTTCCACCTGGATCTGCCAAATGGTTGAGCAGCTCAAAGTGGCCGCACCGGTTCTGACCAAAGAAGGTGGCGCGATGGCTAAAGCCTTCGAGGGCGCGAAGCCTCCTTCACACGAATGCTTCAACTGCGGTGGAGAGATGCACCGGATCAAAGGGAAGAACGGTTTTTTCTGGGGCTGCCAGAACGAGGCTTGCAAGAAGACGTTCCCAGACAACCGAGGGAAACCCGAGAAACGTATCGCGGCGGAGGATTGTCCAGACTGCCCAGATTGCGGTAGCCCGATGCGTCTCAGGAAAGGAAAAGCCCCTGGCAAGAAACGAGCCTCTAAGTTCTGGGGCTGCACAGCGTATCCCGATTGCAAAGGCACTATGCCCTTCAAAAAGTCGGACTTTATGGATTGATAGAGGAATTAAGTATGTTTGGAAAAATCATTTTAACTGCGATGCTCACAACCAGCTCTGCCACTGCCGAAGATGCCGGGAAGAACATCGCCTCAGGCTTGGCAACTGCATCTACCCGCCAAATAGGTCAGGCCATCATGCCAACTCTAGCTATCGGCTCGGCCATTGCAAAAAGCGCAGGAAAAGGCATGGTGTTAGGTTTCGCTGAGACATCTGCCAGCTATATTTCCCACGATGACCTGAGCGCCACTCGAAGCTATCAAAACCCTGAGGCTGTTGATATGGCAAAAGGCCTGGGGACCTTGAAAGACGTCCCTGATTTCCTCTACGTCATTACAGACGTAAATGCCAACATGGCTGACAAATGCAAGCGCGTCTGGGAGCCTCAATCACTGGCTTTAAGCCAATTGATTGTTGAGCTGGTGGCACTGCGTAAGACGAACAACAAAGGTAGCTACGAACAAGCGCTATCCCACCTCGATTGTTCAATATTCACAAACTAAAACAATTAAGGGGCCGTCGGCCCCTTATCTTTAATTACCCAAGTTCTTTTGATACCTGAGCTACAATAGTTTTAAATCAGAATACCAAAATCAATTCACATGGATGGCGAATACTTCAACCGGATAATCTCCAAAGTGCGGGTGCGTTATGACGTTCCTTGAGAAGCCACGCCAAGGACGAATCTCTATCCTGGACATATCTCCAGCCTTTGGGTAGCCACACTTAACATGGACTTCATCATACTCGCGCCCCTCTAGTCTTTTTATCCAGTAGTCTGTGACGAGGCGATATTCATCTGGTTTTTCTCCAGATTTGATCTGATCGAAGTAAATCTTTTTTACGGGCAGATGAAGTATTCTCTTTTTCATAATCACCACCTGATAGCTCATCAGACTATCTAACTATTAGACAAAACATCCCTTTTTCAATTTCTGTCTCTCTCGCCTCATGGGCCAATACAATATCCGCGATAACACGAATATTCCCTTCATAGTTGCGAATGGCCGCATCCCGCATCGTGTCTAAAGTGTCCTGACACTTCGCTCGCCTGAATTTAACGAGCCAACTTTGCCGATCTATCTTGTCCACACCAAATCCCATTCAGCGAACCATGTATCCAGCTTCTTTTGCCGCAGCATCAAGCTCGGAGGAAAAGTTAACGTCGGACTTTTCTGCCGCGTTATAGAGGGCTCCACACTTGGGCCATGAGCGCCCTACCAGTTTCATCGCCAACGCATCCGCCAGCATTTCTCGGATCTGTGTTTCAGCCTCACCAAAATCGGCTAGAGTTTCGTCTATGCCCGACTCTTCCATCAGCTCGATGAGCTGAGGTTGTTTGAGCCAGACGCCTGTTTGCATTTCCAACTGGTCTCTTGCATCTGCCACCAATTGGCGTTCAAGGGTGACGCCATTTACGGTCTTAACAAATTGCTTTGGCTGACGCTTTACCTTTTTTGGTCTGGACACATCAGAGATAACCGTCACCGGCTTCCCACGCAGTTCACGCGGCAACGGTCCACTTAGCCCCAGAACTAAGCGACGAGCGTACTCATGCTCGTATGGTTTCAACCCTCGACCTTCACGGTACATCTCAGTATCCACCAGCAGATCACCGCGCAGCCTCGCGTTTTTCCGCACTTGTTCGGACAAGACCGATTTGCCCTTCCCGCTGGCTCCCATTACGAGCGAGTGAGATTCTACTTTGTTATCAAAAAACATAATTCCGCCCCCAAAGAGGTGTTGCTATAAAACATGGTTTGAACATCTGGCGCTGTTATTGCGCCCACCGATACTCTGGGCAACGCACTCTGTTGTGGCCGCTTTTCCCTTTGCTATTGGTGATGTCATCTTCATTCTTCGCAGCCCCCAGCTTACTCAGTATTTCAGCTTTTGTGGCGCGATGACCGCGTATTAAAAGAGCATTCAGCAGGTATCCAGTGAACACCTCTGTACTCGGCATACGGTCAAGCAACTCAACATACTGCTCATCCGTCAAATCATGGATCTCACAATATTTTTCCACCGCCTTTTCGTAGGCTTCTGCGTAGCCATGAGTGGAAATCCTGAAAACAATATCCCCATTGCCGTAGCCTGGCTTTGTGACGAGAAAACAAGGTGCGAAGTAGGTTCTCTTCACCCCCATCCGGCTCCGGTTCTCGATACTGATATAAGCCCTCAGCCCCTCAGCAATGATATTTGGCCCGGAGTTGCGTCGCCGCTTACAAGTCTTATTCTGACGCTTCACCTCTTCTGCCTCAGCTTCCCACTTTCGGTCCAAGCTGTAGGCCAGCCGGTGAGCTGTTGCGTAGGAATACTCTCTCAAGGAGAAGTATTCCTGCCGGTAATCATCCGCCACCCCAACTGTTCGTGCGACACGGAACCCGACGAAACCGGCGTCATGGGTTCCCTCGCCGTAGTAAATGACTGCCATTATTTACCTTCCTTACTTCTGATACCGTGCTGCACCACGGTATGGCGACCGCAATTCACATTCAGGTGATCCCGAACTGCGGCCATGACCGCTGAATGCAATCTGTAATCCACACTCTGCCCAAGTGTTTCTGTCGCTTGTTCTTTTGCCATCCACGAAATATCAAAGCTATCAGGTATCGACATCAACTCCTGAACCAGATCGACCGATGGCTTGTAAATGCGGCCACCGTCTTGGATGTACACTGCATCCTTTACCCCACGATCCTGAGACTTGAGGATGGTCGGGCAACTGGTGCTTTCTCTCGTCAAGAACGCAGGCATCCTGCGAGAAGTTGACTCTCTGGCCTGAATTGACTTCAACGCTGTGACGTCTGCACAATCCCCGAGGTGCTTCTCGATCACCGGCCACAATCGTCCACCAGCTCTCTGCTCAGGTTTCGGTGGAACGAACCCAGGGAAGACCGACGCCACCATGTAATAGCGTTCTCGCCCCTGGTACGCGCCGAAATCCAGACCGTTCAAGACCATCTCAGTGAGGAAGTACCCCATCCGCCGCAGTGTCGTTCCCATCATCGCCCCGGCTCCGGATGCTTTGAAGTTCGGGACGTTTTCCACCAGCACGACGGCAGGGTTCACGACCTCGATCTGTTTTAGTGCCGGGTAAACCATGTCGAGCATGGTGGAGAGATCTTCAAGAGAACGCTCTTTGTCCCTTGGACTTTTGGCGTTTGAGTGGTCATCACACCCCAACGAGTAATGGGCCAAACCAATTGGTGGGCACTCCGCCAGCAAGGCTCCAAGGCGATCCAGCTCCAGGTGATGAATGTCTTCATTCAGCAGGATACGCGGGGAGCTGTTCACCAGCGTATTGAGCGCATGTACTTCACTCAGGTTCCGCCCGGATGCTCTGTCTCTGGCTTCAACTGGACGATGTTCCAAAACAATCTCAGCCTTCCAGCCAAGCGATTCCATAACATGAATGTCTACCCCGCCAGTCAATGCCACAAAGGCACGGAAAGGGCTGGTTTTTCTGAACCGATCAGCAATGGCAAAGGCTCTGTTTGCGACGGGAGTGAAGACTACTCGACCTTTTCGCATTTCGACGTGGAAACGCTCTGTATAGCGAGGGAAGCACTTATCTATGAGCCCTTGTCCAGAAAACTCAATAACGGTTTCCAGCGGGTTGTTGGAGCGACTCTTTGGTTGATACCGGCGCTGATAAACCTGGTGTGTCTGTAGTTCATCGGTCGCTGGGATCACCGAAAAACCGCCCATCCCCTCCCCTGGCTCAACGGCGATGCCCATACCTGGCTTGAACCCCATAACATCCAAAAAGTTGGACGAAACCCTAACCTTGCGTTTATCGCCTACTCGATTGAACGCAAGTTGTTTGGTTACTACGGAGGGGGAGACGATCGGTAACATTGGTCAACCTCTTTTCTTCTTGTTTTGCTCGCGCTTCACCATTGCTCCAGCAGCTTTCAGAAGTCTCTGGTTCTCCGCCAGCTCCTCTTGGAGTTCCTGAGTATCCTCTTCTGTCTGAGCCTTTTTCAGCTCGGCCTCGCAATATTGGACCTCTTCCTGCAAGCTGACTTTCGCAAACTTGAGAGCGGCCAGTCGCGTCGTATAAACGCCAAAAGGCAATTCGCCACCTTCCCGGAACTGCTTCAAGCACCAGCTCGGTATAGATGGCAACCAACCAAAGTCCCCATTCTTCCGTGACCTTTTCCCCCACGTAATCCCATCTAACTTTTGGGCAAGATTGACATAGCGTTGATCGCTGGTTGAGTTGCGTCGTTTCTGAATAGAGCGAACTATCCACTCTGTAACCTCGACCTTTGCTTTATCATCATCAGAGATGTAATAAAGGGCTGCGTACAACACAGCGCCTTTACGAATGACTGATGGTGGGTATGCCTGGGCTTTCATCTATCCCCCTATCGCTTTTTCTTTCCGACAAGACGGAGATGATCGGCGGCCAAGTCATACTGCTCGTTTTTGTCGCGGCGGCGGAATCTGTCAAAAAACTTCCCTCGTGGCAGGGTTTCTTCCATAGCGATCAGGCGGTTCAGCCACACTTCTTGAGGTAGCATCCCTGCTGGAGTCGGCCCGAGCTTACGTCCTTCCTTGACGTGCTCCATTGTTTGCGTGGCAGTAAAAATCGCACCACCAAACTTTCTCCACTTGAATTGCAGGGGCATATCTGGAGACTCATCCAGCATCAATTTCTTATTGGTTTGTTCTGTCACGACAATTACTCCACCATCCATTCTTCACTAAGCAGGAACGCCCAGCGCTCTTCTGCTTTTTCTGGGTTGTCTTTGGCCTGTTTGATCATGATCTCGGCGGCGTTAAAGCCTACCTCTCCACTGAACCGGCCCCATGAATGGCTATGCCACTCGCGCATCACACTTCGGCCAAGCGATGCAAGTTCTGGACTTACACCCTCATGGAGGGCATAGAGCTCCCAAGCATCCCACCCGTATCGTAATAGGTTGTGCCCTGGGGCGTTAAAGGCCTGAGCAGCCTTGAACCGCTCTCCAGGCTCCTTCCCTCTAACATCCACACCCTGGAGCACCAACCCCATTACCACTTCAATGACAGGCTCGCGTTGCTTCTTTGCCAGCTCGATGGCAGCCACCAGCATTGCTTTGGCGTCAACAAATTTCCCATGCCCTTGGCACATACCGCAGGTTTCTTTGGAAGGGGAAAAGTCATAAACACCGGAACCAGCACAAAGGCGGCATGTCAGGTCAATCATGGGCTCTTCTCTCCTCATACTCTTCGATGCGCTCTTTCAGACGCTGAACCACTGGTGCGAGCTCAGGGATAGCTTCCGCTTCCTCAAGCGTGTATCGCTTGTCTTCCTGGTAATCGACTATTTGAGGAGGCCTTGGCTGTTTAGGGAACTCAGCAAAGTCATTCAGCGACATCGAGGTAGGAAGTCCTCCTTCAATCTCACCTTTTTCGTTGAGTGACTGAGTGACGATAAGCTGTGTTCCGCCCACCTCGGTATCAAAGCGGTCATCAAAGCGCTCACCGATAGTCCAGCCGCCACGGCCAAGAACACAGGTCGTACTCATACGTAGGCGATTGAATGCTTTAGCGTCATCCCAGTTCAAAGGATTTTCATCCATGAGGAAAAAAGGCGCTTCGTCCCGAACGAACACCTTGGACTTGGCGTTATCGAAGATCGGCCCAAACACCCCCTGCTGGAGGTATGGTTCGACTTTCTCTGCAAGATCCTGGTGCCCTTGAGAACGCAGCGCCTCATAGAGCTGGGTGATTGTTTGTTTGCCGGTGTCCGGAAGGCAGGACAATACTGTCTGCTTTTCCTCGTCACTCAGGCTTACCATTCTGGACAAAAAGCTGACTACCAGCTCGTTGTGCCCATCGACCGTTTCAATGTTGAGCTTGTTCTCGTCCATCTTCTTCCTCAGTAATCGGTTCGATAAATTCAATGGAGTCCATGCTTACATGACTGATAATGGCTTTCAGGCCGCAGCAGTCGCATGGTTCAAAGGTCAGTTCTGATCCCTTGGGAGACTGATGCGTGACCGTTGCCACAGCCCCTAGAGGGATCAACCCCCAGCCGTTTTTTAGTACCCGAGTAGTTCTGACCAGCCGACCTTTGTACTCTCGTTTCAGTTTCGGATGCGGCACTACCGCATATCGCTTACTCATTTCGGTCCCCTTGTACCAAAGGCTCGACAACCAGCTCTTGAGCTTCGTCCCAGTCGGACACCTTTGCATCACCAAACGCAAAGGCAATTCGCATAGCCACTGTCGGCCTGCCTATTTTCATCAAGTAAGCCGCAGCACCGGCACACATCGACTCTTGTCCCGAAGGTGCATAGTTACCCTCTTCATCCCATTCACCACCTGACTTTGAGTGCACGGTCTTGTGGCAATGAAACGTCGTCATGTCGTTTTCAACGATGTCGTTGATGATGCCTTCTAATCGCCCAGGGGCCAGCTCGATAGCGCCCTCCTTCCGGAATGGACAGTTGGCGCAAGGTTTCTTCAAACGGAGATGATTTGCTTGCTTTGGCATACATATCACTTTTACAGCATCATTTTATGATTCTATGATATAGCCATATTCCGTGTAGTCAATATCTCACTAACAATTACTTTCTATCGGACGCTTACGCGCCCATTTTGGGCAGATAGACAAGTTATTTGGGCGTTTGGGCGTTTGGAGTGTGCGAGGTGGACAGCGGGGAGACTTTCACATGTGAAAGTTTTGTTTCTTGGTATCGTTTTATTGTCTCTTGATATTATTTTATGATGCTGTAATAATCATAAATAAGGGCCGCATCGCTCTTCGACCTTCGTTGCAGCCCTTACAACACAATCAAGCAATTAAGGAGCTTTGTTATGCTGCAAGGCAATACTAACACGAATAAGCGCATCCCGCTCGCGGCGTTCATGAAATGGCCGCTGGCGAAACGTCAGGACTTCATCGACCGGGAAATGTCCGGTTGCCCCGACTTTATCAAGACGTCTTTGCTTCGGCATTAAGGCGATCAGGCAGGAAAGCAAAGAACCTCGCTTCGGCGGGGTTCTTCGTTTCTACCTCTTGAATGTTTCGTCAGAACAAACTGGAGCGCTTATGTCACCAGAAACACAGCAACTTACATCCAAGGCTTTATCTCTCATCGAGCAGTCCCGATACAGAATGGGCACATCTCGGTTTGTTGAGGCCTTTATTGACCAGTGGGCATACTTGCAGACTGGCCTATACCCAGCCAAGGAGGAGATCCCGGAAGAACTTCAGCCGGTCGCCTTCGAGCTCTCTCACGTCCTGTCTGCCGCCATTAAGCGCGACCCCACCAGCGATGTTTTGGGTTACGTCCTAAGCATGTCTGGCTTCCACAAGAAGGGCACCAATTACTTCCCCACTCCTCCAGAGATTGGCCGCTTGATGTCACTCATTGTTGGCTCACAGTCTTCGGCAGACTTTTATGAGCCCTGCTGTGGTTCTGGCATCAACGCCATTCACTGGATGGAAAACCTGATCGAGAACCACGGTCCCGAAGCATTGAGAGAAGCCTCAATCTACCTGGAAGACATCGATCCGTTGATGGTGAAGTGCTGCATGATCCAGCTATTCCATTATTTCGAGTCCCGCAATACCACTCCCAAAACGCTGAGTATCGTCGGCATAGACACCCTTAGCAGACGAACCAAGAACATCGCCTACTACGCCGAAAAACCTCCAGCAACCGCCGCTACCGTGGCAGCATAAAAAAACCCGCCGATTGGCGGGTTTTGCATTCAATGCGCTGCTCTATGGCACCTTACAGTTTTCCGTACCGGTTCAAGAACGAAGACCTGTCTAAGATCCCCCAGTCTGTCAGCATGTAGTAGCCGGTGGCACCTCGTTCGCCGGTAGACTCCCTGACGAACAAGATATTCATTCCGAACTCATCACGCAGGGCAGACAACTGTCTCTTGATCGTTGATTCAGGAATATTTGTTGCCTTGTGAAGGTCTTGGAGACTTGGCTTCTCCGTTTTAGACAGGGCATTCACCAAAGCAAATTTTCTTTTCATGTCCTGTGAGATCTTCATATTCACCTGTTCTTGACAGGCCCAACCTCTCTGGCTGGGCCTCCTTTATTAGCCTTCGACACTCAGGAGTTCAATGTCTGACACAGGCACATGAACATGCTTTTCCTTGCCTTCGCCATCGAGCGTTTTAACCCAGACAGTAGACGGAACCAGAGCAACACGGTCGGTCATGATGACTCCACGTTTGGTCTCGCCATCCAGGTTAACGTTGACAGCAAAAATCAAACTGTCAGCCCGGACGTTCTTCCATTCCTTGTCCTTCGGCAGAGGAGGAAGAGCATCACCGCCTTCTTCATCTTTGTCCTTGCCGCTGTTATCTGGCTGCTTGACAGGATCTTTGTGCTCACCCTCTTCATCACGCAAAGGGTCTTCGTCATCATCGTCCTGACCATTGGAATTTTTACCCCCTTCCAGTTCCTCCTGGGCAAGGTTCAGGTCGTCATTCCCGGTTTGTTCCGACGTACCATCCCCACCCGAGTTGAGGGATTGCTCGTCGGTGTTGCCAGCGCCAAGCTCATCATTCTGGTGGGAGCCAGTCAGTGGGCCTTTTTCCATTTCGTCTTTGATACGTTTGGCATCATTCAGCAGCTCACGGCTTTGTTTACGAGTAATCCCGTCAGACATAGCCACCGCGCAGACGGCGCGACATCTTTCTTCATTCAGATCGAACAAGAGACGAAGGTTATTCAAGGTCTCTGTATCAGAACATACTTCATTATCGTATAACTCACGCACACAGTCAGGTAGCTTGAGCAACGACAGATGCGTAGATACGAAAGTGATATTCTTACCGAGCCGATCAGCAATATCCTTTTGCTTCCAACCTTCTTCAATAAACAGGTTTAACGCCTCGGCAATCTCTACCGGAGTCAAGTCATCCCGCTGGATGTTTTCGATCAGCTCACCAGCAGTCTCGTCCAAGTTGTTCTGGACCTTATCATTCACCACCAAGTCAATGGTCTCGATACCAGCGTGTTTACACGCTCTCCAACGCCGCTCCCCTTTTTGGATGACGAACTTGCCTTCTTCGTTCTTCGGGAACACGATGATCGGAGACTGCTGCCCTTCGGTCAGCAAGGTTGCCGCCAGCTCTTCAATGTTACGGAAGCGCTTACGAACCTGGACCTTGGATACAACGTCGTCAACAGGTACGGTAAGAACCTCTTTGCCTTTCTTGCCTTTGGCGGCTTTAGCAAGTTCGGACAGGCCTTTTAAATTGTTCAATGCCATCGCTTAGCCCACCTTCTCTAATAGTTCTTCCAACACCGCCTCAACTTCTTTGGCCGCGACATGTCCATAGCGAAGCTCCCAGACAGGGATGCCATCAGTCGTCGCCGTATCGAGCGGAGGCCGGTGCATAATTTTGTTCTCAAACAACAGATCCGGAACTGTGTTCTCCAGCGACTTGAGGGCTTTGTCGTGATTGACAGAGCGGTCCATGTCGTTGATCACGATGCCCAGGATCTCCAAATCTTGGTTGTACGCCTCGCGCACACCAATAATCGTGTTCAGGAGACCTTCTACGCCGTCCACAGCGAAGCCAGAGAGCTTTACTGGACATGCCACATGGGTAGACATCACCAACGCTGCCACCAGCTTTCTGCCGAGGCTAGGCGGACAATCAATCAGCACGTAGTCGTAGTTCTCAAACAGCTCAGCCAAATGGCGAGCCGGATTCATGGCCTGGTCAAGAGGCACAGCCTCCATCTCAAACAGATCCGGGTCGTTTTTCGGCGTATGAATGAGGTCTGCACCGCAAGGGCAGTGCATGACCTCAATGCCGTCCAGCTCGTAAGCGAACAGCTCTGCGGTTTTGGTTCCTGTGAGGATGGGCTCGTAGTCACCATCCTCAAGCTCTCGTCTGGGGGCCAGTCGAGAGGACGTGTTCCCCTGACCATCCATATCCAAGACCAGCACTTTCTTTTTCTTCTGTAACGCCAGATAAAAGGCCTGCTGGATACAGAGGGTACTCTTACCCACTCCGCCTTTCTGGTTGGCGAAGCTGATTACTTTTGCCATACCCACCTCTATTTTGGTTTCTCGCAGGTGATCAAGACCACCCCCAAACTTTCACATGTGAAAGATTGTAGCGATCATAAAATGATACTGCAATATCTAATTATGGTTCTGTTAAAACAAACTTTAAACAAAAAAACGGCCATGAAGGCCGCTTATTGACAAGGTTTGTGCTGTCAGCGCAATTGATTTGCTGCTCCAAGCCCATTCGCCAATAACTGCATCGCATCGTTGAACAGCGCGGAGCCCCGTTCCGGTGTGAGCAATTCCGGCATATCTTCTCGCGGCCAAGTACCGGCTACTTGAATGAGCAAACTGGCAGCCCAGTGGATCTGCTTTTCTTCACTTTCATCGGCCAGAGTGCATACGACGGGGAAACCGTACTTACGCCCCCAGCGACTCACCTCTTTGAACGATACCAGCTCAGGCTTTTGCAAATCCCGGCTGTAGGCCTCAGCTATCATGTGGTTCAGTTCTTTAGCGTCCATTTATCCCACTCTATTGTAAACAAGACATTTTTATCTTTTATATTCAATGGCTTATTTTCCTGCTAATTGGTAATACCATGAAAAATACCATGCTCAGAAAAGGCTTAACAATATTTTGAAAAATTGCCTACTGAGCGCTGCCGCACAGCTCCATAGGCCGCTTTCCTGGCTTTGCTTCCAGATGTATGCTATTCTGCTCCTGCAGCTAATGGATCACCGCAAACAGGTTACTCGCCTGGGGATTCCCTTTCGACCCGAGCATCCGTATGAGACTCATGCTCGATTATTATTATTATAGAAGCCCCCATGAATAAATCGCTCATCATTTTCGGCATCGTCAACATAACCTCGGACAGTTTCTCCGATGGAGGCCGGTATCTGGCGCCAGACGCAGCCATTGCGCAGGCGCGTAAGCTGATGGCCGAGGGGGCAGATGTGATCGACCTCGGTCCGGCATCCAGCAATCCCGACGCCGCGCCTGTTTCGTCCGACACAGAAATCGCGCGTATCGCGCCGGTGCTGGACGCGCTCAAGGCAGATGGCATTCCCGTCTCGCTCGACAGTTATCAACCCGCGACGCAAGCCTATGCCTTGTCGCGTGGTGTGGCCTATCTCAATGATATTCGCGGTTTTCCAGACGCTGCGTTCTATCCGCAATTGGCGAAATCATCTGCCAAACTCGTCGTTATGCATTCGGTGCAAGACGGGCAGGCAGATCGGCGCGAGGCACCCGCTGGCGACATCATGGATCACATTGCGGCGTTCTTTGACGCGCGCATCGCGGCGCTGACGGGTGCCGGTATCAAACGCAACCGCCTTGTCCTTGATCCCGGCATGGGGTTTTTTCTGGGGGCTGCTCCCGAAACCTCGCTCTCGGTGCTGGCGCGGTTCGATGAATTGCGGCTGCGCTTCGATTTGCCGGTGCTTCTGTCTGTTTCGCGCAAATCCTTTCTGCGCGCGCTCACAGGCCGTGGTCCGGGGGATGTCGGGGCCGCGACACTCGCTGCAGAGCTTGCCGCCGCCGCAGGTGGAGCTGACTTCATCCGCACACACGAGCCGCGCCCCTTGCGCGACGGGCTGGCGGTATTGGCGGCGCTGAAAGAAACCGCAAGAATTCGTTAACTGCACATTCGGGATATTTCTCTATATTCGCGCTTCATCAGAAAACTGAAGGAACCTCCATTGAATCGAACTAATATTTTTTTTGGTGAATCGCATTCTGACTGGTTGCCTGTCAGAGGCGGAGAATCTGGTGATTTTGTTTTTCGACGTGGTGACGGGCATGCCTTCGCGAAAATCGCACCTGCTTCCCGCCGCGGTGAGCTCGCTGGAGAGCGTGACCGCCTCATTTGGCTCAAAGGTCGAGGTGTGGCTTGCCCCGAGGTCATCAACTGGCAGGAGGAACAGGAGGGTGCATGCTTGGTGATAACGGCAATTCCGGGAGTACCGGCGGCTGATCTGTCTGGAGCGGATTTGCTCAAAGCGTGGCCGTCAATGGGGCAGCAACTTGGCGCTGTTCACAGCCTATCGGTTGATCAATGTCCGTTTGAGCGCAGGCTGTCGCGAATGTTCGGACGCGCCGTTGATGTGGTGTCCCGCAATGCCGTCAATCCCGACTTCTTACCGGACGAGGACAAGAGTACGCCGCAGCTCGATCTTTTGGCTCGTGTCGAACGAGAGCTACCGGTGCGGCTCGACCAAGAGCGCACCGATATGGTTGTTTGCCATGGTGATCCCTGCATGCCGAACTTCATGGTGGACCCTAAAACTCTTCAATGCACGGGTCTGATCGACCTTGGGCGGCTCGGAACAGCAGATCGCTATGCCGATTTGGCACTCATGATTGCTAACGCCGAAGAGAACTGGGCAGCGCCAGATGAAGCAGAGCGCGCCTTCGCTGTCCTATTCAATGTATTGGGGATCGAAGCCCCCGACCGCGAACGCCTTGCCTTCTATCTGCGATTGGACCCTCTGACTTGGGGTTGATGTTCATGCCGCCTGTTTTTCCTGCTCATTGGCACGTTTCGCAACCTGTTCTCATTGCGGACACCTTTTCCAGCCTCGTTTGGAAAGTTTCATTGCCAGACGGGACTCCTGCAATCGTCAAGGGATTGAAACCTATAGAAGACATTGCTGATGAACTGCGCGGGGCCGACTATCTGGTATGGCGCAATGGGAGGGGAGCAGTCCGGTTGCTCGGTCGTGAGAACAATCTGATGTTGCTCGAATATGCCGGGGAGCGAATGCTCTCTCACATCGTTGCCGAGCACGGCGACTACCAGGCGACCGAAATTGCAGCGGAACTAATGGCGAAGCTGTATGCCGCATCTGAGGAACCCCTGCCTTCTGCCCTTCTCCCGATCCGGGATCGCTTTGCAGCTTTGTTTCAGCGGGCGCGCGATGATCAAAACGCAGGTTGTCAAACTGACTACGTCCACGCGGCGATTATAGCCGATCAAATGATGAGCAATGCCTCGGAACTGCGTGGGCTACATGGCGATCTGCATCATGAAAACATCATGTTCTCCAGTCGCGGCTGGCTGGTGATAGATCCCGTCGGTCTGGTCGGTGAAGTGGGCTTTGGCGCCGCCAATATGTTCTACGATCCGGCTGACAGAGACGACCTTTGTCTCGATCCTAGACGCATTGCACAGATGGCGGACGCATTCTCTCGTGCGCTGGACGTCGATCCGCGTCGCCTGCTCGACCAGGCGTACGCTTATGGGTGCCTTTCCGCAGCTTGGAACGCGGATGGAGAAGAGGAGCAACGCGATCTAGCTATCGCGGCCGCGATCAAGCAGGTGCGACAGACGTCATACTAGATATCAAGCGACTTCTCCTATCCCCTGGGAACACATCAATCTCACCGGAGAATATCGCTGGCCAAAGCCTTAGCGTAGGATTCCGCCCCTTCCCGCAAACGACCCCTGGAAGCCCCGTAGCGACGCGGAGAGGGGCGAGACAAGCCAAGGGCGCAGGCTCGATGCGCAGCACGACATAGCCGGTTCTCGCAAGGACGAGAATTTCCCTGCGGTGCCCCTCAAGTGTCAATGAAAGTTTCCAACGCGAGCCATTCGCGAGAGCCTTGAGTCCACGCTAGATCTATCTCATCTGCGCAAGGCAGAACGTGAAGACGGCCGCCCTGGACCTCGCCCGCGAGCGCCAGGCGCACGAGGCCGGCGCGCGGACCCGCGCCACGGCCCACGAGCGGACGCCGCAGCAGGAGCGCCAGAAGGCCGCCAGAGAGGCCGAGCGCGGCCGTGAGGCTTGGACGCTAGGGCAGGGCATGAAAAAGCCCGTAGCGGGCTGCTACGGGCGTCTGACGCGGTGGAAAGGGGGAGGGGATGTTGTCTACATGGCTCTGCTGTAGTGAGTGGGTTGCGCTCCGGCAGCGGTCCTGATCAATCGTCACCCTTTCTCGGTCCTTCAACGTTCCTGACAACGAGCCTCCTTTTCGCCAATCCATCGACAATCACCGCGAGTCCCTGCTCGAACGCTGCGTCCGGACGGGCTTCGTCGAAGGCGTCTATCGCGGCCCGCAACAGCGGCGAGAGCGGAGCCTGTTCAACGGTGCCGCCGCGCTCGCCGGCATCGCTGTCGCCGGCCTGCTCCTCAAGCACGGCCCCAACAGTGAAGTAGCTGATTGTCATCAGCGCATTGACGGCGTCCCCGGCCGAAAAACCCGCCTCGCAGAGGAAGCGAAGCTGCGCGTCGGCCGTTTCCATCTGCGGTGCGCCCGGTCGCGTGCCGGCATGGATGCGCGCGCCATCGCGGTAGGCGAGCAGCGCCTGCCTGAAGCTGCGGGCATTCCCGATCAGAAATGAGCGCCAGTCGTCGTCGGCTCTCGGCACCGAATGCGTATGATTCTCCGCCAGCATGGCTTCGGCCAGTGCGTCGAGCAGCGCCCGCTTGTTCCTGAAGTGCCAGTAAAGCGCCGGCTGCTGAACCCCCAACCGTTCCGCCAGTTTGCGTGTCGTCAGACCGTCTACGCCGACCTCGTTCAACAGGTCCAGGGCGGCACGGATCACTGTATTCGGCTGCAACTTTGTCATGCTTGACACTTTATCACTGATAAACATAATATGTCCACCAACTTATCAGTGATAAAGAATCCGCGCGTTCAATCGGACCAGCGGAGGCTGGTCCGGAGGCCAGACGTGAAACCCAACAGACCCCTGATCGTAATTCTGAGCACTGTCGCGCTCGACGCTGTCGGCATCGGCCTGATTATGCCGGTGCTGCCGGGCCTCCTGCGCGATCTGGTTCACTCGAACGACGTCACCGCCCACTATGGCATTCTGCTGGCGCTGTATGCGTTGATGCAATTTGCCTGCGCACCTGTGCTGGGCGCGCTGTCGGATCGTTTCGGGCGGCGGCCGGTCTTGCTCGTCTCGCTGGCCGGCGCTGCTGTCGACTACGCCATCATGGCGACGGCGCCTTTCCTTTGGGTTCTCTATATCGGGCGGATCGTGGCCGGCATCACCGGGGCGACTGGGGCGGTAGCCGGCGCTTATATTGCCGATATCACTGATGGCGATGAGCGCGCGCGGCACTTCGGCTTCATGAGCGCCTGTTTCGGGTTCGGGATGGTCGCGGGACCTGTGCTCGGTGGGCTGATGGGCGGTTTCTCCCCCCACGCTCCGTTCTTCGCCGCGGCAGCCTTGAACGGCCTCAATTTCCTGACGGGCTGTTTCCTTTTGCCGGAGTCGCACAAAGGCGAACGCCGGCCGTTACGCCGGGAGGCTCTCAACCCGCTCGCTTCGTTCCGGTGGGCCCGGGGCATGACCGTCGTCGCCGCCCTGATGGCGGTCTTCTTCATCATGCAACTTGTCGGACAGGTGCCGGCCGCGCTTTGGGTCATTTTCGGCGAGGATCGCTTTCACTGGGACGCGACCACGATCGGCATTTCGCTTGCCGCATTTGGCATTCTGCATTCACTCGCCCAGGCAATGATCACCGGCCCTGTAGCCGCCCGGCTCGGCGAAAGGCGGGCACTCATGCTCGGAATGATTGCCGACGGCACAGGCTACATCCTGCTTGCCTTCGCGACACGGGGATGGATGGCGTTCCCGATCATGGTCCTGCTTGCTTCGGGTGGCATCGGAATGCCGGCGCTGCAAGCAATGTTGTCCAGGCAGGTGGATGAGGAACGTCAGGGGCAGCTGCAAGGCTCACTGGCGGCGCTCACCAGCCTGACCTCGATCGTCGGACCCCTCCTCTTCACGGCGATCTATGCGGCTTCTATAACAACGTGGAACGGGTGGGCATGGATTGCAGGCGCTGCCCTCTACTTGCTCTGCCTGCCGGCGCTGCGTCGCGGGCTTTGGAGAAATTCTTCAAATTCCCGTTGCACATAGCCCGGCAATTCCTTTCCCTGCTCTGCCATAAGCGCAGCGAATGCCGGGTAATACTCGTCAACGATCTGATAGAGAAGGGTTTGCTCGGGTCGGTGGCTCTGGTAACGACCAGTATCCCGATCCCGGCTGGCCGTCCTGGCCGCCACATGAGGCATGTTCCGCGTCCTTGCAATACTGTGTTTACATACAGTCTATCGCTTAGCGGAAAGTTCTTTTACCCTCAGCCGAAATGCCTGCCGTTGCTAGACATTGCCAGCCAGTGCCCGTCACTCCGCGGTCTTCACTGCGTGATCGAGTTGATCGACACCCGCCGTGACACGCTCCATGAAGTGCCTGCCTGCGTCTGTTAGCCGAACGCCCCGCGCATGGCGCTCAAATAGCAGGACACCAAGGTTATCCTCCAGCGCTTTCACACGCGCGCTGACGCTCGACTGGCTGATACCAAGTGCCTTGGCCGCATGCCGAAAATTCAGATGCTCGGCGACGGCGATGAACTGAACAAGGGAAATGAGCGGTATCCTGCCAGACAGGATACCGACATTCACGAGGTTTCGATGGTTAGTGCGCCGCATCGGAGCGGGCCTGCTACCAGTCGTCGGTTAGACGACTGGCGACTTCTCGGTGGCAGCCCCACGGAGCCGAAGGAGCACCAGCCCCAACGAAACCAGTACCGCCATCGCCGTGGCGTAACAGATCACGGGCCACGCTGTGTCACCGTTTAAAAGTGCCACCGCCAATGTCCCGACAATGCTGACTATCAGGCTTTGAACGCAGAAGTAGAACGCGACCGCTGATCCCGCGATGTCGTCGAACTCTGCCAAAGCGCCGTTCGCGGTAACGGACACCGTGAAGACAATACCGACCGCGACAACCCACATCGGTAGGATGAAGGTGAGGAATGACGGCGAGCCGTAAAGTTCGCCGATCCCCAACAGGACCGCTCCGCAAACAAGCAACGCCATCCCACGCGCCACGCATCCTGCGATGCCCCATCTGGCGACAAAGGACTTCGCGAAACGGGTTGTCACGATCATTACAAGCGCGACAGTGGCGAAGGCAAAGCTGAATCCGATCTCGGAATATTCCGCTTGGCCTATGAGCACACGGGGAGCCGTCGAGAAGAAGACGAAGTAGGTGCCCATACCGGCGCTAAAGCCGACAGTGTAAACCCAAAAAGCCGGACTCGCGAAGATCGGCAAGACAGATCGGCGCGTCTTGACTTGATCCAGAGGGCGGGTTTCGTGCCACCTGAAACCCGCATTTAGGAGTGCGAGCATCGCCAGTATAGCCAAAGTAATGAATATCGCCTGCCATCCCAAGAACTCGCCGATCAATACTCCGGCGATAGGGCCGAGCGCAGGCACGAACGCCAGCATCGAACTGAAAAGGCCGTAGATGACGACACCCTCAGGACGGTTGGCATAAACGTCGCGAACCGTCGCGAACGTCGCCACCAGCATGGCCGACGCGCCCACTGCTTGAAGTAGACGGAAAGCGACAAAGGCCGGTGCAGTTGAAGACCAAGCTGCTCCCAGAGACGCAATGACGAAAGCCGTTGCGCCCGCAAGTAGAATTGGCCGTCGCCCGATTCTGTCTGAGAGCGGACCAAAAATCACCTGGCCCACGCCGAGCATCACCATATAGAGGCTCAACGTGAGTTGGATCATAGCGGGCGTCGTGTTCAGGATGCCGGGCATCGCTGGAACGACAGGGAGATAAATATCCATCGCCAGTGAAGCGAGGATGTCGAAAGGAGCCATCAGCAGCAGTGCTGCCGGCAGCGTATAGGCCCACGCGGGGCGTGTGGTGGTCATGACGAATCAACCCTCGATTAAGGAATACCGGGCGACGTCTGCTCGTCAGCAATCAGATGAGACTAGCCTTACAGAGCGCCGCAACAACAATACTGGTTGTTGCGGCTTACTTGTCTGCTGACTTGGAATTTCCCATCTGATTACTCCACGCTTACGAATATGAATTGCTACATTTTATCCGATTATCTTTTGCTTCGCAATGCGGCATGGGCGCACTCAGCGTTCCAGCCCCCTCTGCCGCCCTAACTGCCACGACACCGACCCGCCCTGCACGATGCCCATAACCTCGCGGCCGAGTTGGCGGTCGATGATCGGCCGCCACGGGACAAGGGTGAACTCATGGGATTTCTCGACCACGGCGAACTTGCCGCTCGATAGATGCACGGTTCCGGTAAACTTGCCGCTGACGCTCTCGCCGTCCGTGGCGGCGCGGAACGGCAGGCCCTTACTCAAAGCCATATCCGATCCGACGCCGGCTACCTCGCGCTCCCGCAGGATGGCGAGAAGGTTGCGCCGGTAGAAGACGCGGCTGTCCCGGCTGCGGGTGGCGTCGCCCTGTTCGATATGGTGCTCGCGGCGCTGGTCCATGGCTTCGCGGACTTGTTGCCCGAAGCCGGTTGGCGCAAGGTCGGCCGTCTCGCCGTGGATCAGCCGCCGGTCCAGCCAGGTCGCGCCGTCCGATCCGATCTGTTTGTTCAGATCGACCGGGGAAAGGACGCGAACGCTGGCCTGACTGTCTCGGCCGGCGTCATGGGCGGCGGCACGGCTGACCAGATCATCGGGGATGCGCCATTGGTCGGCGTCGATCCGCTCGACGATACCGGCCCGGCGTAGCGCCTCCAGCCGGCGCACATGGGCATCGACATAGCCCTCATAGTCGCCGCCTGGAACGCGGCACGTATAGGAAGAATAAACGCCCTTTTCACCCAAGTCCAACAGCTTTGGACCGCAGTTGACTCTTTCGACACCCCTGCGATGCAACCCAATCCGGCTGACGGGGAGCCAGCAACGCTGAAAATTTACCCTCCTCTTTCCCACTAGCGGCTCCTTTTCCGACAACCAGCACGGCGGATCCCTGCCGCGGCGCTGTGAACGCAGCATTTTGATTGGTATCGTTGGCCTTCAGGCTCGTCAGTCAAACAGACCCAGGAGCAGCTCAGCCGGTGGCGCCCGGCTTTCGGGTAACGCCCTGGTCCCGCTGGTTTCGGCTTTGTGCTTCAGGTGATCAAGGATCTGCTTGATCACTATAGGGTCTTCAATGCAGGCGATGACTTTCATGGCGCCGCCGCAGCCGCTGCAGGTCTCGATGTCGATATTGAAAACACGCTTGAGCCGTTGCGCCCATGTCATCGACGCTCGCCGTTGTGCTGGTGTTGCCGGTTCATCAGCCACCCTGACCTTGTTGCCCCTGCCCCGTTTTGCCGGCGTGACCAACGCCCGGTGCCGACTGTTGGGTGCGAACACCCCGTGGAAGCGGGTTAGGTTGACTCTGGGCTTCGGTACCAGGGCGGCCAGCCTTGCAATGAAATCCAATGGTTCGAAAATGACGTGCGTGGTGCCGTCCCGGTACGGCGTCTTGAGCTGGTAGCGCACGTTGCCGCCTCGTGTTAACGACAGCCGCTTCTCGGATACCGCCGGGCGGCTGATGTACCGGCACAGCCGTTCGAGCTTCTTGCGTTCATCGGCCCTGGCCGCCACGCCGGCGTGCAGGCTGGACCCGGCTACCTTGCCAATCCCGTCACCGAACGGATCACCACTGGTCGGCAGAGTTTGCAAAGTGAACACCTTTCGCCCCGCCTGTGAACCGACAGCGATACGGTAAGTGATCGAGTGCCCCAGCAGGGGTGTCATCGGGTCGTCATCCACCGCATCCGAGGCCAGATAGCTGTTTTCGACATCCCGTTCCAGCAGGCCTTGCCGTTCCAGATAGCGACCCACCCGGTGGGCGATGGTGTGCGTCAGCGGCACTGTTGCAAATAACCACGAATGGTAAGCTGAAGACTGTTTTAGCTAAAGGTGCAGCATATGAATCCTTTCCATGGTCGGCATTTTCAGGGCGAAATCATTCTTTGGGCTGTGCGCTGGTATTGTAAATATGGCATTAGCTATCGTGAACTGCAGGAAATGCTGGCCGAACGGGGTGTGAATGTTGATCACACGACTATTTACCGTTGGGTTCAACGTTATGCTCCTGAAATAGAAAAACGTTTACGCTGGTATTGGCGTAATCCTACAGATCTGAGCTCGTGGCATATTGATGAAACCTATGTAAAAGTGAATGGACGATGGTCTTATCTGTATCGTGCAGTCGATCAACGTGGCGATACCATTGATTTTTATCTTTCTTCTAGACGTAATACCAAATCAGCATATTGTTTTCTTGGAAAAATTTTAAATAATGTGAAGAAGTGGCAAATTCCACAAGTGATCAACACGGATAAAGCACCCACATATGGACGTGCTTTATCACGGTTAAAACGGGAAGGTAAATGTCCACCAGACCTTGAGCACAGGCAGATTAAGTATAAAAATAACGTGATTGAATGTGATCATGGCAAGCTAAAGCGGATCATCAGGGCCACATTAGGATTCAAATCTATGAAGACGGCTTATGCCACAATTAAAGGTATTGAAGTCATGCGTGCACTACGTAAAGGACAAGCATCGTCATTTTATTATGGTCAGCCTCAGGGTGAAGTGTGTCTAATCAACAGGGTTTTCGGTCTCTAAGTACTTTTTAAAGGGAACATCATCGACTCAAATCTCTATTTGCAACAGTGCCAAAAAAACCAACTTCAAGTTGGTTTTTCTTTTTTAATCATCAGTGGCGACCTTAACACCATATCCAATTAAACCTGCAAGGCTAGCATAGGCTATTTTGGCATAAATCGAACCCCACCAGACCGTAATTTTACTGGCACCAAATTCCCGAACCGTTTGCCCCATAAAATTAGTGGTTTCATAGAAATTTTTAGCAGAATAACCTAACGCAATATGATCAAGGACAGGGAATAAACTAAAAGCTAAACCTACTGCTGCTGCGGGGAAAGTAAACTCTCTTGATAGACCGAATTTTCCAGTAATAAATACAAGCGATACCACGATAATTAATCTAATGATAGTCCATAGCATCACTGTGAAAGGCAAGTTAAAGATGCCTGCTCCCTGCCACGCAAGACCGCAAACAACTAGGGGTCGTCTCAGAAAACGGAATCTATGGTCACTCCCGTTTTTGCAACACCGATTTTGACGACAAGTTGGCTTGCTTGAATCTATCCGGCGTCTGAATGGGATTTTATTCCCGCGCCTCGATGAGTTCCGCGCCTGATGAACCTCCAGAAAATATACGGCTTCAATGAGCCTTTCCGTTTTACAGGTTCCTCAACAGGCCGGTGGGCCGTTAGTATCATCAATATCAGTATTCGCAAAACCAGATGAATGATTGTTTAAACTGGTGTATTTCTGCCTTTATGCTTCGTAAGTTTGCTGTCGCGCCGTCAGTGCCCAGGCTATTCTGGCCAGCTTGTTTGCCAGAGCACAGGTGACGACAAAGTTGCTTTTCCGACACAACAACTCCCTGACCCAGTCGGCCAACTTGCCAGACTGGTGTTCCAGTTTTTGTATGAATACCCTGGCACACTGAACCAACAAAGTTCGGATCTTTTTGTTGCCCCGCTTGCTAATCCCTAACAATGTCGTCCGACCTCCCGTGCTGTACTGTCGGGGTACCAGCCCTGTTGCCGCCGCAAAGTCACGGCTGCTGGCGTACTGCTTCCCGTCGCCAATCTCAGTTGAAATAGTACTGGCAGTCAGCGTTCCAACGCAGGGAATACTCAGCAAGCGCTGTCCAACCTCATCTTCGTCCAACTTTCGTTTCAACTGAGATTCCAGATCTTTAATCTGCTCAACAAGATAGTGATAATGCTGTTGTAATTTCAGCAGTAACTGGCTGAGATAAAGAGGCAAACTACTGTCCTCAAGAAGGGTACTCAGTCGACTAATAACGGCAGCACCTCGCGGAACGCTGATACCAAATTCCAGCAGAAAAGCATGCATCTGATTAGTTGTTTTCACCTTATCCTGAACCAGGGATTCACGGACACGATGCAGAGCTCGCATTGCCTGCTGAGATTCGGTTCTGGGCTGCACGAAACGCATAGATGGACGTGATGCTGCTTCACAGATAGCTTCAGCATCAACGAAGTCATTTTTGTTGCTTTTAACGAATGGGCGGACAAATTGCGGTGATATCAGCTTTGGAAAATGCCCTAACTCTTCCAGCTTGCGTGCCATAAAGTGAGAACCGCCACAGGCTTCCATCGCGATGGTTGTTGCCGGGCATGTCGCCAGAAATTCGATTAGCTTTGGTCGGGTGAATTTTTTACGGTAAACGGCCTTCCCACGATGATCCTGACAATGAATATGGAAAGAGTTCTTACCCAGATCGATACCAATAAGCGCAATGTTTTCCATGATGGTTCTCCGAATGAAAGCCTGTCCTCAGCATAGTACCGGGAAGGAGGGAGTGACCATCTCATTAAATAAAGCACGCTAAGCCGGTTGCAGAGGCCGTAGCGGCCTGAACTTCCCCGCGCCGATCTTGGCGCTGCTGCGCCATAGGTAATCACCGGTCAGGTTGATGTGCTCCCAGCCGAGTGGCGACAGGTACTGCAATAGCGAGTCATCGACGGCATGACCATTGCCGCGCAACGCATGCGCCGCACGCTCCAGGTAGACCGTGTTCCACAGCACGATGGCCGCCGTCACCAGGTTGAGGCCGCTGGCCCGGTAGCGCTGCTGCTCGAAACTGCGGTCACGGATTTCACCAAGGCGGTTGAAGAACACGGCACGGGCCAGCGCATTGCGCGCCTCGCCCTTGTTCAGCCCGGCATGCACGCGGCGGCGTAGCTCGACGCTTTGCAGCCAGTCGAGGATGAACAGCGTGCGCTCGATGCGGCCCAACTCGCGCAGCGCGACGGCCAAGCCGTTCTGGCGCGGGTAGCTGCCGAGTTTCCTGAGCATCAGCGAGGCCGTCACCGTGCCCTGCTTGATCGAGGTGGCCAGCCGCAGGATTTCGTCCCAATGGGCGCGGACGTGCTTGATGTTGAGCGTGCCGCCGATCATCGGCTTGAGCGCGTCATAGGCGGCATCGCCCTTCGGGATGTAGAGCTTGGTGTCGCCCAGGTCGCGGATGCGCGGCGCGAAGCGGAAGCCCAAGAGGTGCATCAGGGCGAAGACGTGATCGGTGAAGCCCGCCGTGTCGGTGTAGTGCTCCTCGATCCGCAGGTCGGATTCGTGGTACAGCAGGCCGTCGAGCACGTAGGTTGAGTCGCGCAGGCCGACATTGACCACCTTGGTGTGGAATGGCGCGTATTGGTCGGAGATGTGGGTGTAGAAAGTCCGTCCTGGGCTGCTGCCATATTTTGGGTTGATGTGCCCCGTGCTCTTTGCCTTGCTAGCGGTTCGGAAATTCTGTCCGTCCGATGATGATGTGGTGCCATCGCCCCAGTGCCCGGCAAAGGGATGCCGAAACTGAGCGTTGACCAGTTCAGCCAACGCTGTCGAGTACGTTTCGTCGCGGGTATGCCAGGCTTGCAGCCAAGCGAGCTTCGCGTAGGTCGTGCCGGGGCAGGACTCGGCCATCTTGGTCAGGCCCAGGTTGATCGCGTCGGCCAGGATCGTGGTCAACAACAGGTTCTTGTCCTTGGCCAGATCGCCCGATTTCAAGTGCGTGAAGTGCCGGGTGAAGCCCGTCCACTCATCGACTTCGAGCAGCAGTTCGGTGATCTTGACGTGCGGCAGGACCATGGCTGTCTGGTCTATCAGCGCCTGCGCGGTGTCGGGCACCGCCGCATCCAGCGGCGTGATCTTCAAGCCCGACTCGGTGATGATGGCATCCGGCAGGTCGTTGGCTGCCGCCATGCGGTTGACGGTGGCAAGTTGTGCTTCCAGCAGCGTCAGCCGCTCATGCAGATATTGTTCGCAGTCGGTGGCCACGGCCAGCGGCAATTCGCTGGACTGCTTGAGGCTGGTGAACTTCTCGGGCGGTACCAGGTAGTCCTCGAAGGGCACTGTTGCAAATAGTCGGTGGTGATAAACTTATCATCCCCTTTTGCTGATGGAGCTGCACATGAACCCATTCAAAGGCCGGCATTTTCAGCGTGACATCATTCTGTGGGCCGTACGCTGGTACTGCAAATACGGCATCAGTTACCGTGAGCTGCAGGAGATGCTGGCTGAACGCGGAGTGAATGTCGATCACTCCACGATTTACCGCTGGGTTCAGCGTTATGCGCCTGAAATGGAAAAACGGCTGCGCTGGTACTGGCGTAACCCTTCCGATCTTTGCCCGTGGCACATGGATGAAACCTACGTGAAGGTCAATGGCCGCTGGGCGTATCTGTACCGGGCCGTCGACAGCCGGGGCCGCACTGTCGATTTTTATCTCTCCTCCCGTCGTAACAGCAAAGCTGCATACCGGTTTCTGGGTAAAATCCTCAACAACGTGAAGAAGTGGCAGATCCCGCGATTCATCAACACGGATAAAGCGCCCGCCTATGGTCGCGCGCTTGCTCTGCTCAAACGCGAAGGCCGGTGCCCGTCTGACGTTGAACACCGACAGATTAAGTACCGGAACAACGTGATTGAATGCGATCATGGCAAACTGAAACGGATAATCGGCGCCACGCTGGGATTTAAATCCATGAAGACGGCTTACGCCACCATCAAAGGTATTGAGGTGATGCGTGCACTACGCAAAGGCCAGGCCTCAGCATTTTATTATGGTGATCCCCTGGGCGAAATGCGCCTGGTAAGCAGAGTTTTTGAAATGTAAGGCCTTTGAATAAGACAAAAGGCTGCCTCATCGCTAACTTTGCAACAGTGCCCTTTGGAATAACATCTATGAGCTTTAATGCGAAGGATATGACCCAGGGCGGTCAGATTGCGTCCATGCGTATTCGCATGTTCAGCCAGATCGCCAACATTATATTTTACTGCCTGTTTATTTTCTTCTGGATACTCGTCGGCCTGGTGTTATGGGTGAAACTCAGCTGGCAGACGTTTGTGAATGGGTGTATCTACTGGTGGTGTACCACGCTTGAAGGAATGCGGGATTTAATTAAATCCCAGCCTGTCTATGAGATCCGGTATTACGGCCAGACGTTCCGGATGAACGCCGCTCAGGTTCTGCAGGACAAATACACGGTCTGGTGTGGGGAGCAACTGTGGTCGGCCTTTGTTCTGGCCGCCTGTGTGGCGCTGGTTATCTGCCTGATTACATTTTTTATGACCACATGGATTCTGGGACGTCAGGGAAAACAGCAGAGTGAGGATGATGTTACCGGAGGACGCCAACTTACCGACAATCCGAAAGACGTTGCCAGAATGCTGAAAAAAGACGGAAAAGCGTCCGATATCCTGATTGGCGATTTGCCAATCATTAAGGATTCAGAGATTCAGAACTTTTTGCTCCACGGGACAGTCAGTACCGGTAAGTCTGAAATCATTCGCCGGCTGGCTAACTATGCCCGTCAGCGCGGCGACATGGTGGTGATGTACGATCGTTCCTGTGAGTTTGTCAAAAGCTACTACGACCCGTCCATCGATAAAATTCTCACCCCCTGTGACGCGCGGTGTGCCGCATGGGATTTATGGCGGGAATGCCTCACCCTGCCGGATTTTGATAATGCGGCGAATACCCTGATCCCGATGGGCACGAAGGAGGATCCGTTCTGGCAGGGTTCCGGACGAACCATTTTTGCTGAAGCGGCATACCTGATGCGTAATGACAGCGATCGCAGCTACAGTAAGCTGGTTGACACGCTGCTCTCAATCAAAATTGAAAAACTGCGAACCTACCTGCGTGATTCCCCGGCGGCCAACCTGGTGGAAGAAAAAATCGAGAAGACGGCCATTTCCATCCGGGCCGTGCTGACCAACTATGTAAAAGCCGTCCGCTATCTTCAGGGGATCGAGCGTAACGGTGAACCGTTCACCATCCGTGACTGGATGCGCGGCGTCCGGGAGGATCAAAAAAACGGCTGGCTGTTTATTTCTTCAAACGCTGACACACATTCTTCCCTGAAGCCGGTGATTTCCATGTGGCTGTCCATTGCCATCCGGGGCCTGCTGGCGATGGGAGAGAACCGTAACCGTCGGGTGTGGTTCTTCTGTGATGAGTTGCCCACGCTGCACAAGCTGCCCGACCTCGTGGAAATTGTCCCGGAAGCCCGTAAATTCGGGGGCTGCTATGTCTTTGGTATTCAGTCCAGTACACAGATGGAGGATATCTATGGCGAGAAAGCGGCGGCAACCCTGCTGGATGTTATGAACACAAGGGCCTTTTTCCGCTCACCCAGCTATAAGATTGCCGACTATGTCGCCCATGAGATTGGTGAAAAAGAGATCCTGAAAGCCAGTGAGCAGTATTCCTATGGTGCCGATCCCGTTCGTGACGGGGTGTCAACCGGTAAGGAGATGGAGCGTGTCACACTGGTCAGCTACTCCGATATTCAGTCACTGCCCGACCTGACCTGTTATGTCACGCTGCCCGGACCCTATCCGGCAGTGAAGCTGGCCCTGAAATACCAGGAACGTCCCAAAGTGGCGCCGGAGTTTATTCCCCGGGAAATGAATCCTGAGGCGGAAGCCCGTCTGAGCGCCGTTCTGGCTGCAAGGGAAGCTGAGGGACGTCAGATGTCCAGCCTGTTTGAACCGGATACAGAAGCGGTTGCGCCGGCAGCAGCAGAAGCGCAGGCTGAACAGCCGCAACAGCCGCAACAGCCGCAACAGCCGCAACAGCCGCAACAGCCGCAACAGCCGCAACAGCCGCAACAGCCGCAACAGCCGCAACAGCCGCAACAGCCGCAACAGCCGCAACAGCCGCAACAGCCGCAACAGCCGCAACAGCCGCAACAGCCGCAACAGCCACAGCCCACGGTTGTCAGCGATAAAAAATCAGCAGCGGCGGGTACCGCCGCGAATACGTCCGCAGGCGGTGTCGGACAGGAACTGAAAATGAAGCAGGAAGACGAAGAGCAGCCGCTGCCCCCCGGCATTAATGCGGCCGGTGAAGTGGTGGACATGGCGGCGTATGAGCGCTGGCGGCAGGAGCAGGAGGTGAATACTCAGCAGCAGATGCAACGGCGGGAGGAAGTGAATATCAACGTTCACCATGGGCACGGAAAGGATGAACCGGAACCGGGAGATCATTTCTGATGATGAGCATTGCACAGGTCCGGTCAGCGGGGAGTGCCGCCGGTTATTACAGCGACAGGGATAACTACTACGTGCTGGGCAGTCTGGAGGAACGCTGGGCCGGAAAAGGCGCGGAGCAACTGGGGGTGCAGGGCACCGTCGATAAGGAGGTGTTCACCCGGGTACTGGAAGGCCGACTGCCCGACGGGGCTGATCTGAGCCGACAGCAGGACGGCGGCAACAAACACCGCCCCGGCTATGATCTGACCTTCTCTGCCCCCAAAAGTGTTTCCCTGATAGCCATGCTGGCCGGCGATAAACGCCTGACTGAGGCACACAACCAGGCGGTGGATATCGCTGTCCGTCAGGTTGAGGCGCTGGCCTCCACCAGAGTGATGACGGACGGGCAGTCAGAAACCGTGCTCACCGGGAACCTGGTGATGGCGCTGTTCAATCATGACACCAGTCGTGACCAGGAGCCGCAGCTGCATACCCATGCCGTGGTGGCCAACGTCACGCTGCATGACGGGGAATGGAAGACCCTGAGCAGTGATAAGGTGGGAAAAACGGGATTTATCGAGAATGTCTATGCTAACCAGATAGCCTTCGGGAAGATTTACCGCGCGGTGCTGAAAGAGAAGGTTGAAGCGCTGGGCTATGAAACGGAAGTGGTCGGTAAGCACGGTATGTGGGAGATGCCCGGTGTCCCGGTGGAGGCCTTTTCCAGCCGTTCGCAGGCCATCCGGGAGGCGGTCGGGGAGGATGCCTCGCTGAAATCCCGGGATGTGGCGGCGCTGGATACGCGTAAATCCAAACAGCATGTCGATCCGGAAGTGAAAATGGCTGAGTGGATGCAGACCCTGAAAGATACCGGGTTTGATATCAGCGCATACCGTGAGGCTGCGGACAGGCGGGCGGAAATACAGGCAGCACAGCCTGTTCCGTCACAGGAGCAGCCGGATATTCAGCAGGCGGTGACGCAGGCCATTGCCGGATTAAGCGACCGGAAGGTTCAGTTTACGTATACCGACGTGCTGGCCAGAACGGTTGGCATGCTGCCGCCGGAAGCCGGCGTGATTGAGAAAGCCCGGGCCGGGATTGATGAGGCCATCAGCCGCGAGCGGCTTATCCCCCTCGACCGGGAGAAAGTACTGTTCACCTCCGGTATTCATGTGCTCGATGAGCTGTCTGTCCGGGCACTCAGCAGCGATATCATGAAGCAGAACCGGGTGACCGTCCATCCGGAGAAGAGCGTGCCCCGCACGGGAAGTTACAGCGACGCGGTGAGTGTCTTGGCTCAGGATCGCCCGTCACTGGCCATTATCAGTGGTCAGGGCAGTGCTGCCGGTCAGCGGGAGCGGGTAGCGGATCTGACGATGATGGCCCGGGAGCAGGGGCGTGAGGTGCAGATTATTGCCGCCGACCGCCGTTCGCAGACGAACCTGAAGCAGGATGAACGTCTGTCCGGTGAGCTGATAACCGGGCGTCGTCAGTTGCAGGAGGGCATGTCATTTTCCCCGGGCAGTACCGTTATTGTCGACCAGGGCGAAAAGCTGTCCCTGAAGGAGACTCTGACCCTGCTGGATGGCGCGGCGCGTCATAACATCCAGGTGCTCATTACCGACAGCGGTCAGCGCACCGGTACCGGCAGCGCGCTGATGGCCATGAAGGAGGCCGGCGTGAACAGTTACCGCTGGCAGGGCGGGCAGCAGACCCCGGCGACCGTTATCAGCGAGCCGGACCGGAATGTCCGCTATGCCCGGCTGGCCGGGGATTTTGTGGCCGCGGTGAAAGCCGGGGAAGAGAGCGTGGCGCAGGTCAGCGGCGTGCGTGAGCAGGCCATACTGGCGGGGATGATACGCAGTGAGCTGAAGACGCAGGGGGTACTCGGGCAGCAGGACACCATGATGACCGCGCTGTCACCGGTCTGGCTGGACAGCCGGAACCGTTACCTGCGCGACATGTACCGTGAAGGGATGGTGATGGAGCAGTGGAACCCGGAGAAACGGTCCCATGACCGGTATGTGATTGACCGGGTGACCGCACAAAGTCACAGTCTGACCCTGCGGGATGCGCAGGGAGAGAAGCAGATGGTGCGGATTTCAGCCCTGGACAGCAGCTGGTCACTCTTCCGGCCGGAGAAGATACCGGTGGCAGACGGCGAGCGTCTTATGGTGACGGGAAAAATTCCCGGGCTTCGCGTCTCCGGCGGCGACCGGCTGCAGGTATCAGCGGTGAACGATGGCATGATGACGGTCATCGTTCCGGGACGGGCTGAGCCGGCTTCCCTGCCTGTGGGGGATTCCCCGTTCACGGCGCTGAAGCTGGAAAACGGCTGGGTGGAAACACCCGGGCATTCCGTCAGTGACAGTGCGAAAGTTTTTGTTTCCGTCACACAGATGGCGATGGACAACGCCACCCTGAACGGTCTGGCCCGCAGCGGCCGGGATGTCCGGCTGTATTCCTCACTGGATGAGACCCGCACTGCTGAAAAACTCTCCCGTCACCCGTCTTTTACGGTCGTTTCTGAGCAGATAAAGGCGCGTGCCGGTGAGGTATCGCTGGAAACCGCCATCAGCCGCCAGAAAGCCGGGCTTCACACGCCGGCACAGCAGGCCATTCACCTTGCCCTTCCGGTGGTGGAAAGTAAAAACCTGGCATTCAGTCAGGTGGAGCTGCTGACGGAGGCGAAGTCGTTTGCTGCAGAGGTAACCGGTTTTGCTGAACTGGGACGGGAAATTGATGCGCAGATAAAACGGGGCGATTTACTGCATGTGGATGTGGCAAAAGGTTATGGTACAGACCTGCTGATTTCCCGTGCATCGTATGACGCTGAAAAGAGTATTCTGCATCATATCCTTGAGGGAAAGGAGGCGGTCACGCCACTGATGGAGAGGGTATCCGGCGAACTCATGGAGACTCTGACATCCGGACAGCGTGCCGCCACCCGTATGATACTCGAAACGAAAGACCGTTTCACCGTGGTACAGGGCTACGCCGGGGTGAGCAAGACCACCCAGTTCCGGGCGGTGATGTCTGCCGTGAACCTACTGCCTGGGAGTGAGCGTCCCCGAGTCGTGGGGCTGGGGCCGACCCACAGGGCGGTCGGGGAGATGCGCAGTGCCGGCGTGGAGGCACAGACGCTGGCGTCCTTTCTGCATGACACGCAGCTGCAGCAGCGCAGCGGTGAAACACCGGATTTCAGCAACACGCTGTTCCTCCTTGATGAGAGTTCGATGGTGGGCAACACCGATATGGCGCGGGCATACGCCCTGATTGCGGCCGGTGGTGGTCGTGCCGTGGCTAGTGGTGACACGGACCAGCTGCAGGCCATCGCACCCGGTCAGCCTTTCCGTCTGCAGCAGACACGCAGTGCCGCCGATGTGGCCATCATGAAAGAGATTGTGCGCCAGACACCGGAACTGCGGGACGCCGTGTACAGCCTGATTAACCGGGATGTGAATAAGGCACTGTCCGGGCTTGAAAACGTGAAGCCGGTTCAGGTTCCCCGCCTGAAGGGTGCATGGGTGCCGGAAAACTCGGTGACGGAGTTCAGCCGTCTGCAGGAGCGGGAACTGGTGAAAGCCGCACAGGAGGCGGAGAAAAAGGGCGAAGCCTTTCCGGATGTGCCCGTGACGCTGTATGAGGCCATTGTCCGCGACTATACCGGCAGAACGCCGGACGCCCGGGAGCAGACGCTGATTGTCACGCATCTGAATGAGGATCGTCGGGTGCTGAACAGCATGATTCAGGATGCACTGGCGAAACCGGGTGAGCAGCAGGTCACTGTCCCTGTACTGACCACCGCGAATATCCGTGACGGGGAGCTGCGCCGTCTGTCCACCTGGGAGAATCATCAGTGCGCGCTTGCCCTGGTGGATAAAGTGTATCACCGGATTGCCGGTATCAGTAAGGAGGACGGGCTGATAACCCTGCAGGATGCCGACGGCAACACGCGCCTGATTTCCCCTCGGGAAGCAGCGGCAGAGGGCGTCACACTGTACAATCCGGAAACTATCCGGGTGGGGGCCGGTGACCGGATGCGTTTCACGAAGAGTGACAGGGAACGCGGGTATGTGGCCAACAGCGTCTGGCCGGTGACCGCGGTTTCCGGTGACGGTGTCACGCTGTCAGACGGGAAACAGACCCGCGTGGTGCGTCCCGGGCAGGACAGGGCAGAGCAGCATATTGACCTGGCGTATGCCATCACCGCCCACGGTGCGCAGGGGGCCAGTGAGACGTTTGCCATTGCGCTGGAGGGAACCGAAGGGGGCCGGAAACAGATGGCCGGTTTTGAGTCGGCGTATGTGGCCCTGTCGCGTATGAAACAGCATGTGCAGGTGTACACCGACGATCGTCAGGGCTGGACTGATGCCATCAACAGAGCCGCACAGAAAGGTACTGCCCACGATGTGCTGGAGCCGAAAGCAGACCGGGAGGCCATGAATGCAGAGCGGCTGTTCAGCACCGCCCGGGAACTGCGGGACGTGGCCGCCGGCCGTGCCGTGCTGCGAAACGCCGGACTGGCGCTGGGAGACAGCCGGGCGCGTTTTATTGCACCGGGGCGCAAATATCCGCAGCCGTATGTGGCGCTGCCGGCGTTTGACCGTAACGGTAAATCCGCCGGTATCTGGCTGAACCCACTGACAACGGATGACGGTGCCGGGCTGCGGGGCTTCAGCGGTGAAGGACGGGTGAAAGGCAGCGAAGAGGCGCAGTTTGTGGCCCTGCAGGGCAGTCGTAACGGCGAAAGCCTGCTGGCTGATAACATGCAGGAGGGCGTCCGGATTGCCCGCGATAACCCTGACAGCGGCGTGGTGGTGAGAATTGCCGGTGACGGGCGTCCGTGGAATCCCGGCGCCATTACCGGCGGCAGGGTGTGGGGCGATATTCCTGACAGCAGTGTGCAACCCGGCGCGGTCAACGGGGAGCCGGTCACGGCAGAGATTCTGGCACAGCGGCAGGCAGAAGAGGCAGTCCGCCGTGAAACAGAGCAGCGTGCCGCAGAGATTGTCCGTAAAATGGCTGAGGATAAACCTGACCTGCCGGAGGAGAAAACCGCGCAGGCGGTCAGAGAGATTGCCGGCCAGGAGCAGGACAGAATGACCCCGCCTGAACGGGAAACCCCGCTGCCGGAGAGTGTGCTGCGCGAACCGGTACGGGAGCGGGAGACCATCCGGGAAGTGGCGCGGGAAAACCGGGTTCGAGAGCGGCTGCAGCAGACGGAGCAGGAGATGGTGCGTGACCTGCAGAAAGAGAGAACCCCGGACGGGGACTGATACGGGAAGATAAACCACGATGACGATGGATAACGCCACACGTAACGATTCGCGGGCAGCCCAGGTGGATACCCGGCTGCAGCGACTGCTGGCCTGGTCGCCTGGACAGAGGGATCTCATCAAAACCGTGGCGCTGCTGCTGATGGTGGCTGACCATATTAACCGTATCCTGCACCTGGATCTGACGTGGCTGTTTCTGGCCGGGCGCGGGGCGTTTCCGCTGTTTGCCCTGGTGTGGGGGCTGAACCTGTCCCGGCATACGTATATCCGCCAGTCTGCGATTAACCGGCTGTGGGGATGGGCGGTTATCGCACAGTCCGGATATTTTCTGGCGGGATTTCCGTGGTATGAAGGGAATATTCTGTTTGCCTTTGCGGTGGCCGCGCAGGCGCTGAAGTGGTGTGAGCTGCGCTGCCTGTTTCACTCTGCGGCCGCGCTGTTACTGCTGACGGCGTGGATACCCCTGTCCGGAACCAGCTACGGCGTTGCCGGCGTGCTGGTGCTGGTCATCTGTTACCGGCTGTACCGGACCGCAGATACTGAAGAACATCTGGCGCTTGCGGCCTGCCTGGTGGTGGCCGTCCCCGCGCTGAATCTGGTCACCAGTGATGCCGCGGCGGTGGCAGGACTTCTGGTGACCGGGCTGACGGTATGGCTTGTTTCGCTGACAGGCAAATCACGGCCCCGGTTCTGGCCGACTGATTTTTTCCCGGTATTCTACACCTGCCATCTGGCTGCCCTGGGCATTCTGGCACTGTAGCCGGGTGTGATATCTTTTATCCGGACAGGATGATGTGGTAAGGCAGGAATGACTATGACAGACGAGAAACGACCGGTACTGACGCTGAAACGCAGGACGGAGGGCGACGCGCCCGTCCGCAGCCGGAAGACCGTGATTAACGTCACCACGCCGCCGAAGTGGAAGGTGAAAAAGCAGAAACTGTCGGAAAAGGCGGCCCGGGAGGCGGAGCTGGCGGCGAAGAAAGCGCAGGCCGGACAGGAGCTGGCGGTTTACCTGAAGCTGACGCCGCTGAATGAGGCCGTCAGCACCCTGAAGCCCTGGTGGCCGGGGCTGTTTGACGGCGACACGCCCCGCCTTTTCGCCTGTGGCGTGCGTGAGGCCCTATTTGAGGATGCCGCCAGGCGCGGTATCCCGCTGTCACACAAAAAAATAATCCGTGCGCTGAAAGCGATTGCCCGTTCTGAAGCGTATCTCGGCGCGATGAAAGCCGGGGCCTGCCGGTATGACACGGAAGGGTATGTGACGGATCATATTACGGTGGAGGAAGAACAGTACGCGCTGGCGCGGCTGGCAAAGGTCCGGGCGCAGAACGCCAGAAAAGCGGAACTCCGCGCGGTGCTGGCGCAGACGGTCTGAACCGGAGAAGCCCAGTATAATGAGTGAACGGATGAAACAGAAAGACCGTCTGTACGGCGTGGCACCGGCCTTACCCCGATGCTGCAGGCTGTGAAGCTAGGCCGCAGGTCCGCTATGTGTTTAAGTACTGGCCCACATTTGTACAGCAGTGGGAAAACTCGCTGAAAGCCGCACAGAAGGGGCTGGAAATCTGGAAATCAGCGAGGGCGGATGCCTGGCTTGCGTATCACAACGGTATTTTTGCCACCAGTCATTATGAAGGCGCGCTCACCAGTGAAGATATCAGTAGTGCGGCGGCCGCCGCCCTGAAAGGGCATAAAATCAGGGGGGGAAACGTGAACACGAAAAGCATACTGGATGCCAGTAACCGACTGGCACATACGCTTGCGCTGCAGGGCTCGCCGGCGATGATAATGATGCCGGTTAAGGAGGCCACGGAGAAGAACGTGACAGTGATACCGGGCGGCGCGGGACAGGAAACCCTGGAAAACGCGGCCGTGCTGATTCTGGCCGGGATGGAGCGTAATGATCGTGCCACCACCAGGGAAGGCAATAACAATTTATCCTGATGCCTCCGCCGCTGGCGTCGTTGTCCAACCCTGGCAATCCGGGAAAAACAAGTTTCCCCCGATTCCGGCGTTTCTGAAGTAATAAAATCACTACTCTAATCAAGTTCATATGAGGTACATAATGAGACTCAGGAAAGGTCATGGATTGACGTTGCTCACACTTGCGTGTTTATCCCTGCTGGGCTCCCTGCCAGCTATTGCGGCACCGTCCGTTTAGGCCGGTTTTTCACCGGAGGGCAGCGCAGAGCAGCTGGTTCTTAAGACTATTGAGGCTGCGCAACATAATATCCGGCTGATGGGGTATTCCTTCACCTCTCCGGAGGTGGCTGGCGCTCTTATTAGTGCAAAACGTCGGGGAGTGGATGTCAGGGGGGTACTGGACTGGAAAGCCAATACCGGGAAAAACAATAACGCCAGCAGGGTGACAATGAACCTGCTGACCAGTGCCGGCATTCCGGTTCGTACTGTCAGTGTGTACAAAATTCTTCATGACAAAGTTATCGTCAGCGACGGTCGCCACACTGAAGTGGGATCGTTTAACTATTCCCGTGCAGCAGACCGTTCGAATTCGGAGAACGTGCTTGTCGTCTGGGATGACCCAGTCTTAGCCCGCAGCTACCTGAACCACTGGACATCCCGCTGGGCGCAGGGAACGGACTGGAAACAGACGTACTGACATCCCAGGAAACGATCCTGAAACGTAAACCGTGCGCCAACACAGGTTACGTTCATAAAGTAAGTCGCTGATTTTAGAAATCTGTAGTATTCTCTGCAAACGATCCAGGTTTGATCCTTGAGGAGGCCGAGATGTCGCAGATTGAAAATGCAGTAACTTCCTCATCGAAACGCATTTACAGAAAGGGTAATCCCTTATCTTCCGCTGAGAAGAAGAGATTATCTATTTCACGAAAAAAGACGACGCATAAAGAGCTCAATGTTTTCATACAAAACATGCATAAAGAAAGCTTGCAGCAGCTTTGTGAAGAGACTGGAACTACTCAGGCTCAAATGATTGAGTTACTAATTGAACGGGAAATGGCCAAAAGAGCCTGAGATAAGAAGGTGAATGAGTAACTTTCTTGATCGTCTCGTCAGTGAGTGTTAGATTGCTGATCGTCTAAAGAATTTTGATGGCTGGCCACGCCGTAAGGTGGCAGGGAACTGGTTCTGATGAGGTGTCTACCCGGGACCAGAAAAGCAAAAACCCCGATAATCTTTCTATTCTTGGCGGGACAGAAGATTAACGGGGCCTACTTAAACTGTATAGCCACCAATCAGGCTATGCAGGGAGTATAGTTTTATGCTCAGAAAATTTCAATACTTGTTTCTGTGGCATTTACTCCTTCCGTGCATTGTAAGTGCAGGCAGAAGTGACTGACACCCGAACACTGTTCACTCATTACCGACAGGTCAAAAATCCAAATCCGGAATTCACGCCGCGAGAAGGGAAAAAGACCCTGCCGTTCTGTCGTAAGCTGATGGCGAAAGCCGAAGGGTTCACGTCCCGTTTTGATTTTTCCGTCCATGTGGCGTTCGTTCGTTCGCTGGGAAAGCGTCACCGGATGCCGCCTTTGCTGCGCCGTCGTGCCATCGATGCGCTGCTTCAGGGGTTGTGCTTCCATTATGATCCACTGGCCAACCGTGTACAGAGATCCATCACCAATCTGGCTATAGAGTGCGGTCTGGCCACCGAGTCAAAAAGTGGCAATCTGTCCATCACCCGCGCCACACGGGCGCTGAAGTTTATGGCAGAGCTGGGGCTGATTACCTACCAGACCGAGTATGATCCGCAGATTGGCTGCAACATCCCGACCGATATCACCTTCACGCCGGCACTGTTCTCCGCGCTCGACGTCTCTGACGTGGCTGTTGTGGCCGCCCGCCGCAGTCGTGTCGAATGGGAAAATCAGCAGCGCAAAAAGCAGAATCTGGAGCCGCTGGAGATGGACGAACTGATAGCGAAAGCCTGGCGATTTGTGCGCGAACGGTTCCGCAGCTACCAGTCTGAACGTAAACTGCACGGACTGAAACGCGCCCGGGCGCGGCGTGACGCGGACAGAACCCGTAAGGACATCGAAACACTGGTGAAACTGCAGCTGACGCGGGAATACGCCAGCGGACGCTTTACCGGCGGGCTTGATGCCATGAAGCGGGAGCTGCAGCGGCGCGTGAAAGAGCGCATGATGATGTCGCGGGGCAAAAACTACACGCGACTGACCATGGCCACCGTCCCCATATAACCCACCAGATTATGAAAATCCGGCTGACGCCGGAGGATTTTGTACGTCTGTCGCCTGGCACCGCCTGTTTTCTGCGCGGAACGCTCGTTCTTCCTGCCAAAATATCTCTCATTCTGCTGCCAGAATGGCCAGAAATGTTCCCGCCTGAGCCATTTCCGGTCGTAATATTCAGTTACTCACAGATAACTGCAAGGGACCTTTCCATAAAGTTACAACCGATATACTGACAAAGCGCCAGGCGACCTGATTTCAAAGTGCGTGGTTTCCTTTAAACCCCAGATCTATACTTCTTTTAAATACATAATCTTTCTCTCTTATAAATAAATAACCTGTTCATCACCTGCCCTGTGGACAGGTTCCAGAGAATGCGCGCCCTTGCAGCGGACTCACGTCCGCGCCGGTTCGGAAACACCATCAGTACCTCCCGTCGCGATGCGCCGGGCCCCGGTCATACAAATAGTTACAACATCCAAAATCCTGACCAACGAAACCGGAGCAAAAACCTGATATCCAGCCCATTCCCACCACTGAAAAGCGCTGCCGCCCCGGCCCAAAGGGCCGGAATGGAGTCGCTTTTAATAATGAATGATGTAACTAAACTACTGAGTGGCGTTATGCCCCGTCTGGCTTTGCAGGGCGATGGCCCACTGCGTGAACCATCACCCCACCAGCAGGGTATTTTCTGTGCAGTTGTCAACCACTGAATCGGAACCCCGAAGGGGCCCCCGCGATTCAGCAGTTGACAATTCAAGACCAAAGACAAACTGAAAGAAATCGCTCTACACTTGGCAACTGTATATTTCTGACTGACGATACATCGGGGTATACTCTGCATACTTTGAACTCAGCACTCGGGCCAGCAGCCCCGGTCCGGCGATACCTCGCTCGATGGCGTCGCATTTTGTACAGACGTGTTTTTCCCGCAGGTCCGGATAACCCGGAAGGCGCTGCGCATCAGCTCCAGCTATTCGGCGGCATCTTCGCCCAAATAACTCAACGCATCGCCGCAGTCCGGGCAGCATGCCTCTGCCGGCTGCAGCTGTTTTTCGTCACGGGGGAGTGATGCGGGGAACGGTTTGCGGGTGCGGGTCTGACGCAGCGCATCGCCTTCTTTCTGCAGCCGGTTCAGGTCGGCTTCCATCTGTGCGATGCGGCGGGAGACCTTTTCGGAACGATTGCCGAAGCTTATCCAGCTGCGCCGGTGTCAGGAACACTTTGCTATCGCGGGCTGACGGCCAAGCGAAGCGCCCGCGCTCCAGCTGTCTCCGGTAGACCACAGCAGTTTGACCTGACTGCCACTGTGACCCCGGAAGATGAAGAGGTGGCCGGACATCGGATCATCTTTCAGCACCGTCTGCACTTTTGCAACCAGCCAGATCTTGGTCCCGGAAGGTAACGGGATCATCGCTTCAGTTCCTGTATCAGCAGAGTCAGGAGCTTTTCGCTGACAGTGCCGTTGAGGCGAAGCGTCCCGTGCCAGAACGTTGCCTCACAGCTGATACTGAGAACCTCCGGGCCTTCAGCGGTTAGTTCTGGCTGTACGGAGGTGGCATTGAGAGTCACAGGGAGTAGCTGAAAGGTAATAGCAGCTTTCCCTTGCGCCATTTAAACAACAGATTGGCGTTAATGCCGTTTTCAAGCGCCAGTTTTGAGATGGATAAGCCGGGTTCGCAGGAGGCCGCAACAAGCTGCTGCTTAAACTCAGGAGAATAATTAGGGCAGCCCTTACGCCTGCCGGGAGTCACATTTTTCTGCATATCTGACACTTTAGTTCCCACTACTTATTTGGTGGACACCACTTTGTCGGATGAATCAGATTATGACCAGACGGCACTCGCTGGACGTTTACTCCGGACGTGAGACATGTAACTGATGTCAAGGGCAACCCTGATGCACCTTATATCCCCCAGTGAGGTGAAACACTTATTCTACGGTTAAAGTGTAGTTCACCGTATAGAATCGGGTCCCTTCAGTTCCTCCTCCCGGGATAACAAAACGCCCTGATGTCACTTGCTGTATTCCCCCAGAAGAGACGGTGTTGACAAGATTTGTCAACTTACCCTCGGGCAGGTCGACACGGCCAGTATTTGATATATATGATAAATCCCCTCCAGTTACCAGACCAGTGACTTGAATTCTGTGACCATTAGTTACATCTTTTACGCTTACTGTCACAGGTTCAGTCATGCACCCGGACGCAGTGTTACCTACACACCTGACATAAGTCGGTGACAAAGTAAAGTCGGGTTTGCTCCCAATTTTGTCAATTTTAGCCAGTACCTCATATAGTACCGAGGTGCTGAAATTACTATCAGGCATTTCTATTGAATAATTAGCAGAGACTCGAGCAGATGTATCGCCAAAAAGCGAACCAGCACTGTAATCACACTGAAGCGCCTCTAGGCTGATAACAGTTCCGGGCGTAAGGGCAATATATTTGGCATTTTTAATCTCCCCTGTCCGGCTTTCACCTACATTCATTCCACTAATATCAATAGTTTCGACTATTCCTGCATCGGAGGTTGACTTAGCGAATTCTAACCCTCCCCGGACCCTCAACGAGGGAACTGTACATGGCAGACTCTCACCATGTGCAGCGGATACTTTGTCGGGCAACCGAGTAATGATGACTTTTGAGGTAAATGAATTATACATTGAAAAATCACCATTCGATCGGCATCCTACAAAAGTACTGGGTGGAGCACCTTGTGGAAATTTGCCTACACAAGCACTGTGCCCCATATGTTGCCCAAATAGTACCGTAAAATCAGTAATACTGGCATCTAGGGTTATAGCGTAAGCATGACAACAGAATGTAATACAGAAGGCTGATATCAGGCGATTCATACAAATATCTCTATTCCTCAGAGAATTTAATGTGTTTACGGATAAACTACCTCAAACAATAATGTTGCCGAAGCATGCCCCGGCGTATCCTCTGAGTGAACCTCCGTAACAGGAATTAGCTGACACTGGCGATATCCAACAGTATCAACTTCGCAAAAAGTACCTGATGCCGCTCCTGTAAGTTTAACAGGAGAACTTGCTCCAGATTCATTCACAGGCTTTAATGATAACAATGTACCATTACCTTGGCCATTTACTAGCATCTGCACTTTATCATCTCCTTCTAACCTTCCCGCTAGAACCTTAGCCTTTAGCGCCGTTTTCAGTGAGTCTTTTCCAGGGCAATTGACATTAATAAGTAATGGTTCATGCTCTCTGACTTGCCCACGAATCAACTGCCCCAAATCATAAGTGGTTGGAACAGTAATCATGCAAGTTGGTTTTGTTAATATAGCTTCTATAATTAGCGAGGCTGTTGCAGGATCAGCAGCATGTACTGATGAAGTCAGCCCGAACAGGGCAAACCCAATAGTTATTGCGGCGTTCTTAATTTTATTGAATCGCATAACGGTTAATGCTCCCAGACGGACATCGCCGAACGACATAACACAGACAATATCCTTTATTTCGGCTACAGATACACCAAGCACCGGATTTTTATTACTTGATGAACAGCCTTGCTTATTTGTCTTCATGTACAGGTAAGATATGAGCACGTATTAAACAATATCGTAATTGTTTCTTAACTTTACATTAGTCTCACAATTATATGCTTTCAAAAATGTCGCCGCACGGCAATTTGTGAAAATACCAATGCCAAAACGCGAACCAATCAATCAAATGTACCAGAATTACGTATATTCAACCGATAGTGGATCTCATTGTTTGCGCTAACAATGCAGTGTATCGAGGAAAGTATATTTACCCATTGTTTCTGACCCAGTGCGCGGACAATCCCGTCGATCAGGGCGGAGAAGAATAATGCGGATAGCGTAGCCGTCACTGGGTATGCAGTTACACGATATCAGGACGTAACAAATGCATACAAAAATAACAATGTAATAACTATTAGATGGGGCTAAAGGACATACTGAATTTGTAAGCACGTTATTTGAGCAATAGTAGTATCGTTATTCGTATTTTGCGTTCACACTGTTCGTTGTTTGCGTGTTTTTTTTCTCAAAAACTTAGCATAGTTGATTATGCGCGGGGTTATAACAACGTTATTTTCTGTCTAAATTGAATTTTTTAACATTAGCACAATATAAATATGTGGGATGAGCGAATAACGTCTTTTCCTAGAAAAGAATTCAGTAACCTCTAGGTATTGCAATGTGAACAATACACATAATTTTTTCATGCGTTGTACTCGTCAAAAAACTTAATTATAAAACGTTGACTTTATGAAAAAGATGATTATGGCTTCTGTAGCAAGGGATTGTATCTACTGGCACTGCCACGGGGGCATATGCCACTCTGACTGCAGTCAACAGTAAAACGCCAAACCAGCCGGTTAACAGCACGAATAACGCTGTACTGTTTGAAGGGGAGAAACTGAAAACCGATGGTGAAGGTCTGCAGTTCAAAACTCAGTTAGTGGGTGGCCAGGTTGCTGGTGCATACCAGTCCACCATCAGCTATATGGTGGCTTACAAATAATTATTTCCTACGTCTCAGGCCGGAATACAACCGGCCTGAATTTTATAGTAGTGAATGATATTTTGTAGATTATTTTATTCTTTCTGAATATTAACTCATCATAAAACAGAATGATATTACCCCTACGTTTTATATAGTACTTATATACCATCAGGAATATGTTTAATATATATCGCAATTAAGAGTTTTAATGCTTATGAAAATATTATCATCACTATGTCCCTCCCGCTTTTTATATTGAAGGATGATTTGTTTTTAATGCTTGGATGTGTTTTCCTCAGCCCTGTGAAAAAATTGATTCCTGTCTTACCACCGGTAAAATGGACTCCGGCTGTAGTTGAATTTTTTTTCATTTAAAACTGGTACACTTACCTTCAACATGGATATGTTCGCTTTAGCAAATATCACCTAGGGGGGCAACTGCTGACCGCCCTACCGATAGGGTGATATATCAGACGGTAGCTGATACTTCAAAAGCAAATGGTAATGGTTACATGCAGAATGCTGCCTATGTTAAATCAATGACTTCTACACAAGTCAAAGATCATCTACCCCGTATTTTGGGTGCAGATATGATCACCATTGCCCAGGATGCCGTTGAAAGCTCTTACACTGGTCCAAATGTATTTAATCGCGCTGATGCTAAAACTATTCAGGGGGTATATGGTTCTGAGATTGTGGCTAAATCAGGCCAACTATCTTTCCCTAAAGACGGCGTACCAAGTGACTGGAATGCTCAGATGAGCGTTACTGTTTCTTATCAGTAATGCAGCAGGCAGCTAGGCATAAACAGGATGTGATTTTTGCCTGACTCTAAAATCCGGTGAGCCGTTTTACGGCCATTCACCGGTAATAAACCCGGTATTCCGGCATAGTTATTTCCTGCTTCTCTGTCAGTCAGGAAATGTCCGCGTACGCCGGTGCCGGGTTTATTCTTTTCGGCTTATCTGAATGCTCGTTGTTTATTAATTATGACCAACGGATAAAACAGAGTGAATAACGATGAAAATAACGCATCATTATAAATCTATTATTTCCGCCCTGGCCGCGCTGGCCCTGTTTTATTCCGCAGCACCCCGGGCCGGAATTCTTGACGGCGGGGAAATACAGTTTCACGGTCTGGTCACTGACGAGGCTCCGAAATGGACCTGGCAGGTGGGCTCCCCTGACCAGACATGGGCGGTGGATACCGCTGATGCCCGTACAGCGAACGGACAACTGGTTTTTGATTTACGCGGCAAGGGCTCCCTGCCGTTTCTGGAAGGCCATCTGTATGAGGTGGCAGAGCGCGGTGGTCCCGGCTTCACCCCTTTTATCTCCTCCAGCAGTAACGGGCAGCCGTTTTCCGTGACGGATGGCGGCAGCACGACGGCGCAACACTTCCGCGCCTCTGTCCCGGTACGTAACCCGGAGAACGGTCACGTGGCGGGACAGCTTTCTTTCACCCTTGACCAGGGAATGGCCGTCAGCGCCGGACACCAGGAAGACGGGGCGGTTCTGCCGGCAGGCATGTCGCTCGTAAACGGGCAGAGCGTGAGCGGTGTGCAGGCCGGCACCCTGCCGCAGTGGCTCAAAAGCCGTCTGCCTTCCCTGCTGATGCTGAACCGGGGCTTCGGTAACGGAATGAGCACGGCAGATAACGGTCAGGTTATCAGTCAGGGCGTGCTGGCTGACGGCCGGGTGACCCGGCTGGCGGCGGCCTATGCGTCCGCCGTCTCGGATTTTGAGCTGCGCCTGCCGGCAGAAAACACGCCGGCGCAGTGGCAGGCCGGGCTAAGTGTGACGGTGACGGTCCAGTAAAGAACGGGCAGGGAGAGGAAGAACACAATGAAACGAATGACGATTTTACTGCTGGCCGCCAGTCTGCTGCCGTCCTGTGTGCTGGCGTGGAACACGCCGGGGGAAGACTTCAGCGGAGAGCTGAAGCTGGGCGGGCCGGTGACCAGCACCCGTAATCCCTGGGTCTGGAAGGTCGGGGAAGGGAACACACAGATAAACACGAAAGCTGTCTCTGTCCTGCGCAGTGGGGAGCAGGTAATACCGGTTCCCCTGCCGGCCATGACGGTCCTGCTGGGAAAAACTATCCTGACCACCCCGGCCGGCCGGGAGGGGCTTGCGCCGCAGGTGACGTACGGTAAGGACACAGAGGGTTTTGCACTGACGTGGACGGCACCGGGTATGGCATCGGTGACACTGCCGGTGACGGGGGAGGGAAATGTCCGTACCGGGACATTCACCTTCCGGATGCAGGCGGCGGGTGTGCTGCGCCATGTCCTGGGGGACCGGGCGGAGTATGCCGGGCTGTATGGCGACCTGCAGGGCAACGGCTTGCCGCCACAGACGCAGGTGATGCCGGCAGGGCAGACGCCGGGTGTGCTGCAGACCCTGTTTGACAGTGAAGGCCCGGTCTGGCTCCGGGAGATGACGGTCAGCAGCGTGTCCGGACTGAGCCGGTTCAGTGACGCCGCCCTGCGCCAGGTTGACGGGGTATACGGCGCACAGACGGTGGCGGACAGCGGTGAGCTGCGTTTTAAGGGGGCGGTACCGTCCCGCTGGCATACCTCCCTGGCGGTGAGCATTGAATATCGGTAAGGCTGCAGGCCCCCGGTCACCCGTTCCGGGCCCCGCCGTTTTTGTGGGGCTGGAGCGGGCTGACGGCGTGTTTTTCTTTGTGAGTGTCCGGGATATCCGGCAGGTGCAGGAACATAACGGCCGGGTCAGGCTGGTATTCGGGGAAGGCACGACATTCATGACCAGAATGTCGCTTTCTGAGTTTTCTGCTGCTTTATATGAGGCCGGTGGCCGCTCTTTTTTTGACAGTTCCGCAGGAAAGGTAACCGGGGGAGAAGTGTAATGAAAAACTATTATCTGTTGCTGATGCTGGCATCCGCATCCGTGAGCAGCCAGCCGCTGACAGTCGTACAGGCCCACTGGCAGGAAGGCATGGCCGTGGGCGTGACTGAACTCAGCGGCACACTGTATATCCGGGATACGGCCTGGAAGTGGCAGCCCGTCCCGCTGGAGATGAGCCGGCAGGAGGGCATGGTGAGTGAAAGCCGTCCGGGGAGACGTTATTACATTCTTAAAGGGTATACCACGACCCTGACATCAGCCCGTCCCGGGCTGCAGCCGTCGGTAAGCCTGCTGCATGCCGGACATGGCGTCGTCCGCCTTGAGGCCCGGGGCAAACTGGCGAAGGGGCAGGTGCGGTATGGCGAAATTACCTTTACTGCCAGCCATGTACTGGCCTGGCAGGACAGTACCACCGCAGAGAAGGGCTGGAGCGTGGTCAGCGGCAACGTCACGCCGGATGCGGCACAGGAGATAAAACGCCTGCTGTGGCAGGTAAGAGATTACCGGTGGAACCCGTCTTACTCGGGTCTGAAGACCCGGCCGGACGCCTTTACGGTAATGCCCGGCAGTTTCCTGCCGGATAACGGCACAAAAAATCAAATTGCCGGGGCTTGGTTGACGTCCCTGGAGGGTATCCGGGTCCGTTTTCCCGGTGCAGAGGAGCCGGTGAGCCGGTGGCAGGGGAGCCTGACGCCGGTGGTGAACTATTTCTGAGCAGGGATCGTAATGAAAATATCTGTACGTGTACTGGTCACGGTTTATCTGCTGGTTCTTGTGGGACTGGCAGCCATGCTGGCAGAGCTGATAAGCCCGGCGTTAAGTTAGCGGGGGCAGATAAATGGAAAATGCCATGTCCCGCCGGAAACGCATACTGCTGACGGGGAACTGTGAATATGAACTGCTGGGGCTGTCACATCTGCTTGCCGGTATGGGGTATGCCGTGGTGCGACCGGAGATGTCACCTCCCGGGGCATATGACCTGGCCCTGGTGGCACTGAGTGCGGAGCCGCCGGCCGGCTGGGGGCGGCATCTGCAGGGTATCAGAATGCTGCACGCGGCCAGTCCGGTTCCCATGGTTGTTCTGGTACCTTCGCGGCTGCAGGAAATGCGGCTCCTGAGAGGAACTGCGCAGGTTATCAGTGGCCGGGACAGCCTCCTCCGGCTGCGTGACATGCTGCGTCAGGCGCTTGAGGGAAGAGCCGGGCCGGAAAGCTCAGGTGAACTGACTGAGTTGCGAAAGCGGACTCTGATATCCCTGTGTACGGCCATAAACAGGAATGCCTCACTGAAGGCGGCATCACGCAAGGATTATTACCTCCGGGCCTGCCTGGTGGAGTATGCAGGGGTGGAGAACCTGCATGTACTGTGCACGAGCGGCCTGTTACCCGGGGTGATTACAGATGAAACCGGACAACGGTTCTGATATGTGAAGACCCGGGGCAGGTATTTCAGCTTCCGGGACACCATTGCTTCCCCGTAGTCACAGGAGAACAAAATGAGTAATGACGCTTGCGACAAAATTCTGTCTTTTATGCAGTCACAGGCAAACGGCAGGATAAATATACCTGTCAGAACCCGGAGTATTGCGGATGCGGCCGGGCTGACAATATACCAGGCCAGGGCTTATCTGGTTACGATTGAGGGAGCGGGCGTGGTGGAGAAAATGAATGCAGGTAAAGGCGTGTCCGGCCGATGGCGGCTGGTCTGACGGATATCCGGTAAAACAGGGGCATGGAGAGAACAAGTGGCCGGAACAGATATTGCGGTAACTGACTGATGAACTTTCTGAAGATGATTTATTACATCTGTATTTCTTTTGTCGTCATAATATCACTGGTGTTTTTTGTATCGGTATTTCTGTTACTGAATATTGAATGAATATAATCCGGGGCTGCATGACAGGCCTTACGGGAATAAAGCTCTTTTTATCCGGACATCTCCATACCGGTAATTCCCCGGAGAATTTTTTTGCAGAAGGACAACATGCCGGATGACGAAAGACGCGCCGGGTATGGCGGGGGACGCTTTTCGCTCCGGGCGCTGATTTTACTGCTGCTGACCAGCGCTTTCATCTCCGGCTTCCTGACCGGAGCCCTGGCCATGCTCTGGTTTGTCATTGACTGCATGTAATGCGATGAACTGAACATCCGGAACCATGACTCTGAGACGTTTACTTAAACAAAAACCGGCACTGCTGGCTGGCGCTCTTCTGATGGTGGCCGGTGCGGCCACACTGTATTTTCCGGAAACCTGGTACCCGGAGGAAACGCAGTGGCAGCTTGCGACAGAAAAATACATTCCCGGTATACAGGGCGGTCTCTCCGGCCTGACGTGGAACCCGGACAGCGGAACGCTGTTTGCCGTGACCGACCATCCGTCGTCGGTGGTGGAGCTGGACACGGACGGGAACGTGCTGCGGGTGATACCATCGGATGGCGACCATGATTTTGAGGCCATTGAGTATCTCGGCCGGAACCGCTATGTCCTGTCCCGGGAACGGGAGCGGATACTCACCACCCACCACATTGACAGGAATACGTCTGTCCTGCCGCCGGCGTCATACACCCTGACCCTGGATGTGGACAGAAAAAGCGACAATGCCGGTTTTGAAGGCCTTGCCCGTGGACGGGGAGAGAATGCCCTGATAGTGGCGCAGGAAAAGAAACCGCTTCGTTTTTTAGAAACGGACCACAGCCATGACTCTCTGTCGGTCAGTGATTCACTGACGCACCGGTTGTCCCTGCCGTGGTTCCTGAAGGATATCTCCGGCCTGCATTACGACAGGAAAAACAGGCGGCTGTATGTGCTTTCCCATGAATCAGCCCTGGTACTGGTGTCAGACCCCGAGGGCGGCTGGTGGGTGATGCCGCTGCGCCGGGGACACAGTGGTCTGGAGCGGGACATTCCGCAGGCGGAAGGGATAGCTTCTGATGGCCGGAATTCGCTGTGGATAGTCAGTGAGCCAGACCGGTTTTACCGCTTCAGCCGGACAACGACGTCATGAGTGCGGATAAAAATACGCCCCCCTGTGGGCAGCACGATTAACGGGCTTCTGGGTATAATCCTGACCGTGTGGCTTTAATTTGGCTGAGAAGGAGCTCCTCCCGGAAGTACTCGATACGGTCTGGACAGACTGTAAGCGGGGAGTGTAACAGATGAGGAATACCAGATGAGCAGGTTGCGGCTGGAGAAAGTACTTTCGTTCTGAATAACATTCGCTGTATATAAGTTTTTTAAAACGAAAAGCAACATGTAGTACACAGTTAACGATTTTCCCCGGGCCAGACAAATCACCCCGTCGAATGAATTATTGCCCCGATCACGGTTGCACTGAATTCTGGCCATTTTCAGTATTCCTTTTTTCACGGATGCGTTTAATCAAAATTTCCCGTAGCGCTGCTCAAATTCTTTATCACCCGTCAGCGGCCAGCGTATGCGGTGCCACCGCAGCTCCTGTGCCTGGGCGGCGCTGAATCTAGCGCGTTCCAGCAGAGCGTCCAGCGCGTCGCCGACGTCAGTCTCATACCGGGAGGCCGTGAGCGGAAACGCCTCCGCACATTTTGTTTTACAGCGTTAACTTACCCAGTCTTCCAGTACCAGGCCCGGTACCCGCTCAAATTCCCGCGTATTATTCGTCACCAGCACGGCACCGGCGGCGATGGCATGCCCGGCAATCGCCGTGTCGTTCGGACCGATCGGCGTCCCGGCGAGGCACAGTGCCACCTTAATCTCCGTGGTGGCGTCTACCGCAGCGCGATCCCAGGGCAGGATGGCATCGAGGCGGGCGCAGAACGCGTCGACCAGCTGGACGAGACGCGGCGAGGCCTTAGGTCCGGTGGCGCCGAAGCGCATCTCGGAGTAGGTGATGGCCGAGATCACGATACGGTGGCCGCGCAGCACCGCCTGCTCAAGGCGCTTCAGCACCGCTTCCGACTTCTCGCGCATGATGAACGAACAGATACAGGTATCGAGCATATAGGTCTTCGTACGTGGCTGTTTCATAGCTCAAAGCGTCCTTCGTCGCTGACAACGTCCTCGCGCTCCGCCATAAAGTCCGGGTCAGCTTTTTCGAGCTGCGCGAACGAGCCCCAGGTCGGCCGGACAGGGCGCAGGATGATGCTGTCCCCTTCCCGGACGATTTCCAGCTCGCTCACCCCCTCAAAATCCAGATCGCGTGGAAGGCGGATGGCGCGGTTGTTGCCGTTTTTAAAAATGGATACGGTTCTCATGATTCTCTCCCGGGTAAGTGTGGATATGTGATGCATATCCGGAATGATGTTCATTGCACCGGGTGTGTGCATATGTTCAGTATAGGCAGATGTTCGGCATATGTATAGATTCAGCATATGCAGATGGTTAGGATATGCGTATGCCACGGATATGCAGATGTCAGGCATATGGATATGTTCAGCCTATGTTATTTTCTCTCTTTCCCCGCGCAGATCCGATTTCTGGTGGTCCCGGATCTTCTTTATCCTCACCGGTGCGCCGCGACCCGGTAACACAAGATGTAGCGGCTCAGTCATCTGCTGTTGCTACCAGATGTTGTGTTATACCCCTTCCCTGTGACCCGGCGCGCAGGGCAGAAAAGACCGCTTTGCTTATTCCCTGACCGTGGTACACTTCCGGAAAGTCGTGAATAGACAAAAAATCGGATCACCTGAAAATAGCCGTCATGTAATTCCGTTACGTTTTTATAAGTTGGATTGTAATTGCATGTGGTTAAAGTTTCATTATGAAAAAGATGAGTGATTTACTAATAGTGTGATAACAGTATGCGTTTTAAGGATTGAAAACATGCATCAGTAAAATGCACGAGAAAATACATATAAGAGATATGTAGATAATGGCGGCGAACAGTTAACTCAGTCACTATAAGCTGGTTAACAGTATTCACAATGCGTGGCAGATTTTTGCTTCATCGGAATGTATACTTAATTGCATACCTGAAGTATGTAAAAAAGAGGTGAATCATGAAGCAGCGAATTACAGTGACAGTGGACAGCGACAGCTATCAGCTGCTCAAGGCATACGACGTGAATATCTCCGGTCTGGTCAGTACGACCATGCAGAACGAAGCCCGCCGTCTGCGAGCCGAACGCTGGCAGGAAGAAAATCGGGAAGGTATGGCTGAGGTGGCCAGCTTTATAGAGGCTAACGGATCGTTTGCTGACGACAACAGGAACTGGTGATATGCAGTTTAAGGTTTACACCTGTAAAAGGGAGAGTCGCTACCGGCTGTTTGTGGACGTGCAGAGCGACATCATTGACACCCCCGGACGGCGGATGGCTGTCCCGCTGGTCAGCGCCCGTCTGCTGTCGGAAAAGGTTCCCCGCGATCTTTACCCGGTGATGCATATCGGGGATGAGCCTTACCGCCTGCTGACCACGGATATGACCAGTGTGCCGGCCACCGTCATCGGGGAAGAGGTGGCCGATCTCAGCCTCCGGGAGAACGATATCAAAAACGCCATTAACCTGATGTTCCGGGGGATCTGATATGCGTGTCAGCGAACAGGTGCTGCTCAGTAGTCTACGTCAGGGCGGCTGTGTGCGGAGTTTCTGGCGCCGCTCCGCCAGACTGGCGGGTACGCCCTCTCCGATCGTTCCGGACGGGCTTGTGCTGGAAACCCCCGGTGAACGCGGGGATACCCCACTCTGTCATGTGGATTTTGCGGTGGTACAGAAGTGGCTGGTCTGCGAGGAAACCTGGACACAGACCCTCGGGGGAACGGAGTTCGGCGGGACGGTCTGGCGACTGCGTACTGACAGGGAGAACACCACCTCATGACACGGTCACGCATCTGTCCGGATACTGAATCCACCGGTCTCAGTCCGGCATCGGATGCCCTGCCGGTCAGGGAGACGACAGAACAGTTTGCACAGGTCTTTTTCGGAAAATCCGTGTCCCTGCTGACGCCGGAAGAGCGGTTCACGACGGTGTACGCCGGCTCCCGGGATATACCTGCGGATTTGCATCCGGCGAGCTGGTTTCCGGCCGACACCTGGTTTCGTAACGAACTTCGCGCCTGCGCGGCCTATGTCGGACGTCGTCAGGGCTGGCCACTGTATCACGCTTCAGAAGCGGAACGGCTGCGCGCACTCTATCCGCTACGGCTCGCCACGCCCGCGACCGATCCGGGAAAACAATTGCTGACCCGTACGGCGCTGCTGAAAGCGGGTTACTCACGTGCCACGATTGCGGCCATGACACCGGTGGCCGAACGGCAGAACCGTCACAGCGGCGACTGGTATCCTTTATACAGGGTTCAGACTGAAACCAGAGATGACTCCGGGGAAAAAACATGATGTCCCGGAATATTTCACTTAACGGAGAGAGGACATGAGTCAGCCACCGTTACCTGCTGTCTGTACGCAGGCAGCGTCCGCCCTGCTGCCGGTGGCCATTGATTACCCGGCGGCCCTCGCACTGCGCCAGATGGCAATGCAGCATGACGACTACCCGAAATATCTGCTGGCACCGGAGGTAAGTGCCCTGCTCCACTACGTCCCTGATCTGCATCGCAGGATGCTGCTGGCCACTCTATGGAATACCGGCGCACGGATTAACGAGGCGCTGGCCCTGACACGGGGAGACTTTTCGCTGGCACCACCTTATCCGTTTGTGCAGCTGGCCACTCTGAAACAGCGGGCGGAAAAGGCGGCCAGAACGGCAGGACGGATGCCGTCCGGCAGCCAGCCCCACCGCCTGGTGCCGCTTTCTGATAACCAGTATGTCAGCGAACTGCAGATGATGGTGGCCACGCTGAAAATCCCGCTGGAGCGTCGTAACAGACGTACCGGCAGAACGGAAAAGGCGCGCCTCTGGGAGATCACCGACCGGACGGTCCGTACCTGGATTGGGGAGGCGGTTGAGGCCGCAGCGGCTGACGACGTGACGTTCTCAGTCCCGGTGACACCCCATACATTCCGCCACTCCTATGCGATGCACATGCTGTACGCCGGCATACCGCTGAAGGTGCTGCAGGCGCTGATGGGACACAAATCGGTGAGCTCGACGGAAGTGTACACGAAAGTGTTTGCGCTTGATGTTGCCGCACGACACCGGGTGCAGTTTCAGATGCCGGGTGCTGATGCAGTGGCTATGCTCAAAGGAGGTTCATAGAGACGTGTATGCATTTTTCAGCCTTTCGCCTGCAACAGGCCATCTGGAACCGGGAGTTTACGCCGTTTTATCAGCCTATTGTCTGCGCCACAGGAGGGGAGGTGGTGGGCTGCGAAATGCTGGCCCGCTGGCTGCATCCGCAGAAGGGCCTGCTGAGCGCCGGGAACTTTATTCCCGCCATTGAAGCCACCGGCCTCGGCGGAGCGCTGCTGCGCGGACTGGCCGACGAGGTCTGCGGGGACGGGCAGGACCTTGCCCGCAGTGCCGGCCGCAGGCTGATGATGACGCTGAATCTCAGCCTGAGCCTGGTTATGACGCCGCTTTTCCGTCCGCACCTGCTGGCCCTCAGCATCCGGCTGGAGCAGGCCGGCATGACCCCCGTCTTTGAAATCACCGAGCGGGAAGATATCCGCGCCTTTCCTCAGGCGGCGGTATTCCGCCAGCTTGCCGCCGGGGGGCTGCGGTTCGCCGTGGACGACTTCGGCACCGGTCATGCCGGTCCCGCCAGCACGGTGGCTGATCGGATGATTGCGCGCACCGTCAGTCTGGCCCGGTGCTAGGGGGCCCGGGTCATTGCCGAAGGTATCGAGACCCCGGCGCAGGCGGCGCGCCTGCGGGACGCGGGGGGCGATTACCTGCAGGGCTGGCACTGCGGCGCCCCGATGCCCTTCGGGCTGTTTCATTTCCGGCTGACGCAAAAAAGCCAGCCGGCCTTTGGTTAAGTTATGTGCACAGGAGTCATTTCTATGAACCAGCCGTTGTTATTCCGGACCGTTGCCGGCAGGCAGAGCAACCATGAAGGGTTTTACATGCCCCCGGGCATCCGCCATCTGGGCACCCTGTCCCTGTACCGGGCCGTGGCCTGGTGGGGGCTGTTTCTGGGCCGGGAGTTTACCCGCGATGACGTCAGCGAGGCGTTCAGCATTGAGCCCCGCCGTGCCAGCGGTATCCTCAATTACATCTGTAACCGTCACAATGACGACGACATTTGCTTTGATTCCCGCCTGCACCCCGTGCGGGGAGGCCGAGCCCAGCTCGTGGTGCGTATCCGGGCAGTGGAATCCCGCCCGGACACCATCCGCCGGCAGCGGACAGACCGGCCGGGCGGGAAGGTGAGTGACCGGCAGTATGACCGCCAGATGGCGCACTGGCTGCTGTCCCGCCCGGCCGGCGGTGATACGGCAAAACTAGCCGCCTGGCAGGCAGCCTGCCCGGTCCGGGAGGCATCATGCTGATTATCGTCAGTGACTGTCAGTTTACCCGCCTGGCGCTGACGCGCCTGCTCGCACATCTGGACCCCGTGAACATGAGTGTTGCCCGGTGGTTACAGACCGCGCCGCCGGCAGGCAGCCATGTGCTGCTGGCGGCCTCTCCCGGCATGCTGGCATCGCTGGTCCCGGCCTGCCATCACGCCAGGACATCACTGTCCCTGAAACTGGCGCTGCTGGGCTCAGGAGGACAGGCTGTCTTCCTGAACACCCTCGGTCTCAGGCCGGACTGCCTGCTGCCGCGCACCGCCTCCGCGACTCAGCTGAAGGCCGCGGTCAGCAGCTGGCTGCGCCGTGCGCGGGGCTGGCGGCAGGCGACGACGGAGAGTATCTCCCTGCGCGAGCGACAGGCGCTGTGTGCCACGCTCGCCGGCCTCTCCGCGCGCACGGCGCCCGGCTCGGCATCAGCCCCAAAACCTTTTACGGCCATCGCCGCAGCGCGCTGAACCGCCTGGAGCTGCTGGCCAATCCGGTGATCGGCCTGCCTGACCCTGCGGCGCACTACAGCATGATGCTCCACCCGGGGTCGCCGCCCTTTTTCAGCAGCCGGACGACCGGCGCCGGTAGCCACAACGTTTCTGCACATCACCCCGTGCACCTTCCGGTAACACACCGTTCTCATTATACGGACATGACACTATGAAATTATCCTCCTGTACTCCCCGGCGTGGACGGGGTGTACCTGGGCCACATTGTGGATGCAGGCCACCACACCGCTGGTTTTAACGCTCACGCCGGCCATGACGGCCCGGGCGGACATCGCGTCCCGGATCGGGCAGAGCCCGTTCTCTACCGACCGGGATGCCGCCCTCGCCGGGATCCGGACCGTGCCTTATACCCTGAAAAAGGGGGAGACGGTGGCGCAGGCGCACGGCCTGACCGTCCCACAGCTGAAAAAACTGAACGGGCTCCGCACTTTCGCCCGCGGCTTTGACCACCTGCAGGCCGGCGACGAGCTTGACGTGCCGGCGGTCCCGCTGACCGGCGGGAAAGGTGACAATAACCGCCATGACGCCCGCGGTCCGTTTGCTGCTGACCGGGAAAATGAGGACGCGCAGGCGCAGCAGATGGCCGGCATGGCCTCACAGGCCGGCAGCTTCCTCGCCAGCCATCCGGACGGTCAGGCCGCCGCCGGGATGGTTACCGTCACTTCCGGCCGTCTGACATGCTCGGGGCGAACATCTTCCTCGACTATGACCTCTCCCGCGACCACGCCCGCGCCGGCTTCGGCGGAGAATACTGGCGCGACTTCCTTAAGCTTTCCGCCGACGCCTATGTCGGCCTGACCGGCTGGAAAACCTCCCCGGATGTGGAGGACTACGAAGAGCGTCCGGCCAGCGGCTGGGACCTGCGTGCTGAAGGCTACCTGCCGTCGTACCCGCAGCTCGGGGCGAAGATGGTGTATGAGCAGTATTACGGAAATGAAGTGGGCCTGTTCGGGAAGGATGAGCGGCAGAAGAACCCGCACGCCCTGACCGCCGGGGTCAGCTGGACTCCGGTGCCGCTGCTGAAGCTCAGCGCGGAGCAGCGCGCCGGCAAGGCCGGGGAGCATGACACCCGCTTCGGGGCAGAAGCGAGTTACCGCATTGGTGACAGCCTGCGCAGCCAGCTGGATCCGGATGCCGTGGGCGCCCTGCGCAGCCTGGCGGGCAGCCGCTACGACCTGACTGACCGTAACAATGACATTATCCTCGAGTACCGTAAGCAGGAGGTGACGTGCCAGTAATTTCACGATGCAATTGTGCTTCAATCACCGGGATTTTCGGGATTCTGACCGCACCATCCAGCACTTTTACCCCAACAGCTTGCCGTGTTTGCGCTTGAACATAGGGAAGCGGGCTTTTAGCTTCGGATTGAAGCAGTTGGAAAAGGCAACATCGAGATTGATCACCGCCTGTTGCAACGCAATAGAGTCATATTCCTTTAGCCATGCGTATTTACGGAATTTACGGAATTTTTTCTCTACAGCCAGAAGCGGTTTAATGTCTTTACGCGGGGTTAAACTTACGCCGTGTCGTTGATAAGCGTGTTTCTTGATATGCAGAGATTTGCTGTACACAAAACGGACTGCACCGAACTGGGCGTTAAGGTGCTCCGCCTGTTCCGGTGTCGGATATATGCATACTTTCGTGGCTCTTAACACATTCAGCGCTCATTAATATATTGTATTTATTTTAACATGTTAAGTGAAAAATTCAATTGAGTAATCACCACGAATCACTGGAAGGCTTTCTTCGTAAACGGCATAGTGTAAGTAAGCTGGTTGTGCATTTAATCTTTACGACAAAATACCGCTGCAAGCTGTTTGACGGGCAGATTATCGCTCAGTTACGTGATGCTTTTGGTTCGGCTGCGGCAAAGTTGGAGTGCGAAATTATCGAGATGGATGGTGAACAAGATCACGTCCATCTGCTGATAGCGTATCCGCTAAAACTGGGGGGGGTCAGCGTGATGGTAAATAATTTAAAGTCGGTATCGTCGCGGCTTCTCCGTCAGCAGAATACCCACTTGCGGATGCAGAGCAAAACCGGGCTGCTGTGGTCTCGTTCTTACTTTGCCTGTAGCGCCGGTGGTGCCACGATAGAAACGCTTAAAGCATACGTGCTCAGACAGAATACGCCGGAGTAGCCTGCCCTAAAGCCCTTCGGGCTTTTCGCCTTATATCCCCGCCCGCATTGGGCGAGGGTTTACAGCGGATCTTGCTAAGGCTCTCTATTAACTTACCATTCATAAAATGAATATTTAAAAAAGTTATCAATCGTGTTTTTCATCATAAGCCCTGACATAAAATTCCCCTGATGATGAGAAGTGTTTTTTTATTTCTTGTAAGCTAGGAAGTATGTTGGATGTTTTCCAAGAATCAATGAATTGTACATATGGTTTTTTATCATATTCACAGATAACCACAGCGTTGAAATCATGTCTACATTCGCCAATTATTGGAGCTATGTAGTTCTCTGCGCTAATGATAAAAGAACTTTCCCTCTTAATGTCATAACGGTTTAATATTTCTTTTTCCACCTCATCGATGGAATTTAAACAATATGATTGGTTAAGCTCATGACCAAAAATGATTTTATCAACAATGGCGCTGTCTAATCCCACTGTAGGAGAGGCAGTGTTCTTCGAACTTAATATATCCTGTCGGTGATGTATGTTATAATGTAAACACGCTGATAATAAAACGCAGTTCCCAGAGTAATGGATGTATGTATTATTTACATATCTAGCCATTTGTTTTAAATTATCTCGACTCAAATTTTGTGGATACAAAATTCTCTCTTTTGATTCAATACAAAGCGCATCTTTAATTCTCTTGACTTCATTTGAATCATTATTATTGATATTTTTTGAATTTATACGTGATATTATATTTTGGGATGACGCACTACCAGAAACTCTCATAGTTACACTACCTCAATAAAATGCATATTACAAAACATTAAATATAATATTTTTCAAAAAACGCTCTTGCTTATGTAATTTTCACCATTACAGTGCGGACATATCAATATGCATGAGCGTTATTCCTTTACGGTGCCGGAATTCGTCAGTAAGGGGGGAGCCTTCAATGAAAATTTGTAATTTATTGATTAATAAATTAATGAGCATTTAAAATAGCTGTTTAACGGCGTTTACTGTTCCGTTGCTCCTCAAACCCATACTTACTCTGTCATCAAACGATAAAACTCTTCCTCACGTAAAGCCTGTCTCTGCATTTCGCCACCATCACGCCCACTTCGTAGTTCATTACGATAACTGAGATATTTCCAATTTTCAGGATGAACGTCTGACTCAGGACACTGTCCTGAAATAACCCCATTTTCGGATAGTCTGGATTCCAGACACTCTATAAATTGCCGTGTCCTGTGGAGAAACGACGCACTGTACTGCGAATTTTCCTGGTCTGGTTTTATATACAACGTGAACTGAGCGCCCAGGCTAACACGGTCTTGTTGAACGACCTTCTCCATATCGGTCACTTTCCACTTATCTACCGGACTGTCCTCTGAAAACAGCAATCCGGACAGCGCTTGAAATGCTTGTGGCACCATATCCCTGAGCACACTGATGTGGAACTTGTCACCGGCAAATTTGCCCTGAGACTGAGGTGATTCTCGACGAGCATGGATGAAAACATCGTAACCATGGTTATTCAGCTGAAAACCTTGGCTCATAGCAAAGAAACCACTCTGGCGCATCCCTGAATAGTCAGGCACATCCAGCGCCTCTTTAAAGTGGGGTACCGGCATCTTCCGCATTTGGTTGTGCAAGGAGTTGAAATTATTTTTCAGGTGCTTACTTGTAGATGGTATTTCCGCCCCATCATAAGCAGCTACAATATTCAAAGGAGGGATGTTTAGATTTAGATTAGGCCTATTTATGGGCATGGGAAATCTCCTTTGCGATATGGATATATCGCCATATTATTAGATATAAATTCTCAGTTTTTTTTAATAAAACGATTAGTTATCCAGAAAACCTCATTTTTTATCAGGCGAAAAAATGATATTTCGGTCCGTTCCGAGCAGAAAGTTAAAGAAGGGTAATGGCAAAAGTTTAGATGCACTACTTTGCGGGCCTAGGGTGACGGAAAAATCTGGGGTTCCGGAGTATAACCCCTTATAGAGCTAGGCCGCTCATACCACTTCTGGAATAGATTCTTAGTATCTATGAGTTGAGTACCCTCATGTTTATTATTCTTTTTATCCTGTTTGTGTCAGCAGTTGCATCATCACTTAATCTCAGCTTACTAAGCTGGCTTGCAAAGTCTTGGGATCCACAATTTACAATGCTTTCGATTTTGAGTTTAGTATTTGGAGGGAAAAGCATCTCTGCCTCTCCCTTAAAATGTGCAACATCTCCGAGTATTCTACCTTTATGTCCTTTTTCTAGGTATATGTTGAGAATAGTGTCATTTATCCATGCCTTATCTGGCGATGTACTCATAAAAGCTTTCTCTATTATTATATTACCTATAGTAGTGTATTCCTTCAGCACATCCGATAATGCGGGCTTATCAAGCTTCAGGCCCCGGTATACGACTCTGTGATCTGTTTCGGGAAGTGAACTTAATCCCTCCACAATATCATTTATATAAACTGACATGGCATTTTTAAACTCCTCATCACTGGGTTCATTTGTGGAAAGATAGTCTCTGGAGAGCAGAGTTTCTTTTGCCTGTGTTTCAGGATAATCATCCCCACGTAAATATTTATTAATCACACTGTACCCTTGAGCTGAATAGTACCTCAGAGCTTGAATCTGCTTTGATTCCTCTACAATCGCCCATTTTGATTTTGGTCGAGATGAATTACCTCCCATCATCGGAGGAGGCGGTGGCGGTGGCATCATATTGTTGACAGGAGCTCTTCTATAACCGTCGCCTTCATAGGCCAGCGTCCGAGCAGCGCAAAGCTGTGTCAGTATCGGATTTTCGTCATACTCCAGCAGCAGACGGGAAACCAGCGTATCGGCTTCACCCAGTTCATCAGGAAAGTGGTGGAACATCAGGACTTGGCGGCACAGGCGATGGAGGCGGATCTCAAAGCCGTAGTTATACAGGGAGAAGGGATCCTGGCGGGCGAGCCAGCTGTTCTGAGCAGTGAATGCAGGCGGTACCTGTGGATCTACACCACGTTCGCCGTAGTCAAACACTAGGGTGAACAGCCACTGTACCGCGGGTGTGGCGCTAGTCCAGAGGTACAGATCGGCGGCGGGGGTCGCGTTGCCATACTGTACCTTGCTGAGATAGCGCATGGCGCTGCGATCGCGTCCGGCCTCGTCCCCATTGAGGTCCACATTGTCACCGTTCTCCGCCAAGTAGGAGTAATAGATATGCTCGCCGGCAGGGGTCACCGACTCCTCAACCAGCCATTGCGCCGTATGAGAGGCGGCCTGCGGATCGCTGAGGCGTGCTGCGGCGGTTTTCCCCAGCAGGTGCAGGATGCCGTTACTGTCATGCAGTAACCAGAAATCATCGCCGTTGCTGTTGCCCACCCAGTACTCCAGGCGATAAAAACTGCTCTCCGTGCGGGGCTGATAGCGGGTCACCGTGTAGCTTTGCGGGAACGATACGTCACCGTACGAGAAGCAGGTGACGGGATTGGGGGCATCACCGGTGCTGAGCGTTTGAACCAGCACTTCTCCGTCCGGCCCCAGAAACTCATCGCTGTCGTTATACTGCGGCACGCCATGGCTGGTGCGGCGGGCAATGCTCATTGTCGCGCAGGACCAGCCCACGCCGAAGGGGCCATTGCCGCCACCGCTGCTGTAGTGCAGCGCCAGCGCAGGCGCAAAGCCGCGTTCGGCGCTGATGGGCAGAGGCAGCGTTATACTGGCTAGGCCGTCAGGGCCTGACTGACTCAGCGCCTTGCCCCCTTTTGGCAGGAAAGGGGGAGTGATCAGCGCTAAAGTGGCAGATGAAAAACCATTTAGTATCAACATACACTATCTCCTGAAACTGGCCGTCTGACGATGGACAGGTATATTTTCTGCTTACAGCGTCTGCTCTACGGCCTGTTCAAAAGTGCTGCCGCCGTACAGCGCGGTAGAATGCACCTGAACAATGACGTCGCTCAGATTCTGCAGAATGGTCTGCTGCTCACTACTCTGGTAGCGCGGGAAGCTAAACTGCCGGCTGGCACGCAGAGTACCCGCAATCAACTGTTCCACCTGGGGGAACGGTAATCGCTAACTGTCGGGCAAAGGTATTCAGTGCTTCAAATGGCGTATAGTCGGCGGTTTTCAGCCCCAGATTGGTCTGGTAAAAAGAGGTCAGGTCAGTGGCGGTACTGTTGTCCGGCTCGGTCGGCAGTGTCTGCTGCTCTGGTGACAGCCGGCTGGCGAGCTCCATGGCATAGTTACTGTTATCGCCGGTCAGCGAGTTGCTCAGGAACCACGGCCAGTCAATGCTGCTCTCGCTGATAATATCTTCCAGCGACACATCGGTATTCAGCAGAGATAACTCCACCTGGTCGTGTGGAAAATGATACGGCAGCAGGGTCGGTATTTGCTGGTTAATGGCATCATTAACCACCATCAGGGTGGCCAGGTCCGGCCGACGCTCTGCCTGTCCCTGAATACCGCCGACAGCGGAACTGCTCAGGTTCGTGCCATTGTCCGGTGTCTGCTGCAAGGTCCCCCGAACTCTGCGGGTCAATTGATTTTCTCGGAACATGCAGCGGATATACTGCGCTTGGCCCATCGCCAGGTCCCAGGCTTTACCTCCGCGGGATCCCGGCCATGACATATTGGCGTTAATAAACTGTTTACGGGTCTGACGGACAATATCAAACACGGAATAATAATTATATTTTGCAAAATTCCCTGCCGGGACCCGGATGGCGGTTTCGACCTGTGAAAGTGCCGGACTGGTGGTCTGATTCATATTCATAAATAATGATGACTCCTGAAAATAAACAGAATGAAATCCTTAAGACTGATAATGTCTGCAGGGGAATTATTTTGTATTGCCAGAAAATGAGTAGCTTATATTGAGTTTATTTATGTGCTATTTTTCTGCTGTGCGGAATCGCGGTTCCCGGTGTGCAAAGATGGCACAACAAATTAACTCAGGAATAAACAACGTTCAGCGCTCCGGCGTCGGGTCAGGCCGGGAACAACCTGACCGCTGGCGTGGTCCCATTTCAGGAATTCATTCGCTGCGCCGTCATAGTCACCGTTATTCAGTTTCTTCAGTAAAGTGGCGTGAGCCAGCGCGTTAATGCCCATGTTTTAGGTAATCCACCAGAGCATCAAACTGATTCTGTGTCAGATTGACGGCGACCAGCCGGTTTACTCCATGCTCCGCGGTGAACTACCGCTATGGAGGATGGGGATTGCTGACAATCTGAATCTGGCAAATGCCGTGAATACAGGTGTTGCGGCCCTTACGCTGCATAAGGTCAGAAGGTGGACTGTTTCAGTTCCTGCTGTATCAGTTTTATAGCTTTACGATAATCTGGTGTCTCCCGTTTCTTGGTCGGGTAATACAAGGAGGTACAGAGCGCTACGCCTTTGATGTGCAGTGCGTGATCTGTTGATAATCCCAGAGCCCGACAGACTCTGACGGGGATGAGTAACATCGCCAGCCCTTGTTGTAACCGGTACAGTGAACTGAACAAATCGACGTTATCAAAACTGAATGCAGGGTTGGTAATACCTAGTGTCTGTTTAAAAAAATGGTATATGGTGTCCAGATTAAAATTTTTAGCCCCCTCATGAAAAAGTACAGGTGTTCCGGCCAGTCTGTTGATATCAGGTTTGCCGCAGAGAAAGAATTTTTTAGGAATAAATAACATGACCCCACCCTCCACTGATGTCCGGCAGACAAGCGATTCCCGATGAAAATAATTTCTGGCAGAAATAACAATGCAGTTGTTTGTCTGACACAGTTCTTCTATTATTTGGCTGTTAACGGCTCTCCCCATTATATTTGTTTTTTGGCCGGAAATGGTCAGTGCTGAAATGATCAGATTTTTTAAACTTTCCGGATAAATTTCGTCAAATATTATTTCTAGTTGTTTCGTTTTACCCGTAGGTCCGATTTCCTGCTCCAGTGCATGTAAGAAAATATAATGGGATTTTACTTTTCGATAAATAGTTTGTGCAAATTCGGTTGGGATAAGAGTGCCATTCTTCCGTATAAAGAGTCTTTGTTTCAGCTCTCTTTCCAGGTCTGAAATAACCCTGCTCAGCGGGGTTCGGGTGATATACAGTACTGATGTTGCGATACTGAAGGAACCTGTTTCCATCAGTGTTATGAAAATTTTTAATTTTTTATTAATCAAGAAATCCATAATATCTCCTTTTTTTTTCAGAATAATCCTGAAAAAATGTTTTGATGTGCAAAAACAGGATGGCGGTGACCTGTTTTTGCACAGACTGATTAGTTCTTACTAATCATGGTGTTACTGGATAGGATTATGGGCGATAGATTTTATGCATACCCTGACTTTATTTCTGAGTGGATTTAATTGACCTGTTATGATGTATAGCTGGATAACAACGATGTATACCCATGATCAATGAAGATGCTTGGTTTCAAAAATAATCAGGATCATGCTGATGGCTATGAATGTTGAGTTGACCGCAGAACAAAAAATCGCTCTTGAAGCATTACAACGAAAAAGTCGCGATCCCATAAATGAACAGAACCGATGTACGACCGGGCCGGAATTAAACGGGAGGCGTTATTAGGCCTGGCGCACTACAGGACAGAATGCAGAGCCTTTTTATAGGTTCAGTCGAACGAAAACTCACGCCAGGCGAGAAAGGTTGTCTGAAAAATCGATTAGTGTGCACTAAATAGCTTCGCAAAATAGTAGATCACTGAAAGGGAACTCAGCCCGGATTGTGCGATCTGATCAATCGCCAAACATCACAAATCACCAACCGGACTGAGCGATGCCGATCATAGCAGCAATTCCTGATGAAGAACGACAACTGATGCGCAAAGAGGCCCAACAAACCCACGATAAAAACCATGCGCGACGGCTTATCGCCATGCTGATGCTGCATCAGGGAATGACCGTCACTGACGTTGCCAGATTACTCTGTGCCGCCCGTTCATCCGTTGGTCGATGGATAAACTGGTTTACTTTACATGGTGTTGAAGGACTAAAAAGCCTCAGACCCGGACGTGCTCCACGCTGGCCGGTCGCTGATATCCTTCAGCTCTTGCCACTATTGGTACAGCGTTCCCCGAAGGATTTTGGCTGGCTGCGCTCACGCTGGAGCACGGAGCTTCTGGCACTCGTCATCAACCGACTTTTTGATGTGACGCTGCACCGCTCCACCCTGCACCGATATCTGAGGCAGGCAGATATGGTCTGGCGCAGGGCAGCGCCAACGCTGAAAATCAAAGATCCGCACTATGAAGAAAAACGGCTTGTCATTGATCAGGCGCTGGCTCAGGAGCAGACTGCACATCCTGTGTTTTATCAGGATGAAGTCGACATCGACCTGAACCCAAAAATTGGCGCTGACTGGATGCCCAAAGGGCAACAGAAACGCATCGCCACGCCGGGACAGAACCAGAAGCATTATCTGGCAGGCGCACTGCATTCAGGTACGGGACGGGTTCACTACGTCAGTGGCAGCAGCAAGAGTTCTGATTTATTTATCAGTCTGTTAGAAACGTTACGCCGTACATACAGGCGGGCGAAAACCATCACACTGGTGGCGGATAACTACATCATCCATAAAAGCCGCAAAGTGGAACGCTGGCTGGAAGAAAACCCGAAGTTCCGGTTGCTGTTCCTGCCGATGTATTCGCCGTGGCTGAATCCGATAGAGCGACTGTGGTTGTCGTTACACGAAACCATAACGAGAAATCATCAGTGTCGGTACATGTGGCAGTTACTGAAACAGGTAGCACAATTTATGAATGCCGCTTCACTGTTTCCCGGCAATCAACAGGGTCTGGCTAAAGTGGAGCGGTAATATGCGAAGCTATTTGTAGCGGCTCGCAATCGAAATCCCCCCGACTCGCAATCAGCGCCAATTTTGGCTCACATTAACTGCAAATGAAAAACGCCACCGGCTCACATTAGGTGATAATGGGCTCGCATTTATCCTGCCCGGCTCGCAATCCATTCCACCGGGCTCACAATAACTGCAAATCAACATCGTCATATTGGCAGACCGACCGCCAGCATTCTGTCGCGTAGTTCGGCCGTGCGGGCAGGGTCTAACTGATTATTAAATAATGCCCTGATTTCAGCTGGTTTTGCATCGAACTGCTCCACCATATCCTTCAGCCGGTAACCATGTCGCGTGAGCGTCGGCTCCAGGTCATCCAGCTGACGTGACAGCACGGATTCAACCAGAGTGGCAGTAATCGGTTTTTCGCCCGTCTGGTATCCTGCTTCCATCGCCAGCGTCAGGTGCAACTGGACCTGCAGCGGTGTTCGCAGTTTCATCGCCAGCAGGTCAACGGCTTCGGTCGTTAGAATATCTTCCGGCTTACCCTTACCGGTGCTGGTCTTCAGCAGCCACTGGATATATTCACGCTGACTGCCGGTGATCCCGTCCAGTGTAAAAATATCGGTACGATAGCCAATTTCCTCCATCGTCGGACGACGCAGGTCATTACGCAGTTTTGGGTGACCGGCCAGAACGACGGACAGCCTACCACCGCCGTCTTCAACCACTTCCATCAGCCGTTTGAGCCCCGTTAGTGTATTACCGTTCAGGTCATGGGCTTCATCAACAAACAGCGCCACCGGGCGTTTGCCTTTTTTGACCAGTTCCTGCAGCTCACGCTCGCGGCGTTCACCTTGTTTGTGGATCTGCACCTGTTTATCCTGTGCCAGGTCATAAAACAGGGCATTAATCAGCGTGGCGAGCCGGACACTCTGTTTGTCCACCGACAGGGAGCGGGCGACAATGATTTTATTTTCATCCAGCAGTTGCTGCTGCAGGCGTCGCAGAGTGACGGTTTTACCGCTTCCCACCACGCCACAGACCGCTATCAGTCGTCCTTCGCGTATCGCACCCTTAATGTCTTTCATCAGCTGCTTATGGTGGGCAGTTTCATAATACCCGGCCTGTTCAATAGACTGCGTCAGTCCATAATGCTCCATCACTTCAACCCGCATGGTCCTCTCCTGATTGTCTGCTACGAAAATAGTCTCTGATGCGGGCGAGTACTTCACTACGGTTAAGCGTCTCAGTCAGAATACTGTCGATAAACGCCCGGTCTTCATCCGACATTCTGGCCAGCGGTATGGCCAGATCGTCGGCAATTGCCAGTTTTGCCGCAATAACGGTGGGAAAGTGGTATTCAAATTTTCGGGTATCAAAGGGCTGATGTGGCAACGCATCAATGCGCTGCTGAGTGTCATCACTGACCACGCGGAGATCGCTGCCGGACAATGCGCTGATGGGGATGTTCAGCTGCCTGGCCAGAGCATGGATACGATCGGCCCGTTCAGCCGCTTTACCGCGTCTGAACGTCCGGTAACGGTGCAGCGGCACAGGCCCCGACACCGGATAATAAGGCCCCCATGTTTCACCGGTAAACTCCACATACATCTCTTCGTCAAACAGCCCCCACAGCAGAATGACGGTTTCACCCGCCATATCCGGTTCAACTTCCCATGCGGTGCCGTCTATCGTTATCCGCGCATCAACACCCACCTTGCGGGATTCCGGCTCCCGGGCGAACCGACAGTATTGTTCCCAGCTGCACATATCCCTCACACCTTCCTGGCCGATATTTGCCAGCCAGTCCTCCAGTCGGGAGTGTTTCTCGCTGCGGTGACGCTGCGCGTTATAACGGCTCAGATAGTTCCAGAGCTATTCGTTGGCCTGCAGCTCCGTTTCCGGTGTACAGAGTTTCATGTGCCTCCTTGACGGTCCGGAAAGGACGTTCAACTTTACCTTTGGACCGTGCCGTCGTCCGGGTGCCGTCCTTGCCTGCCGGCGTATGCGTCAGCCAGTCAACCTTCAGGGACTGCATCACATTCTGGAATACATGGTTTTTGGCCACCGGTCCATTATCGAGGTACAGCAATTTCGGGCGGCCCTGAAAAGGAAAATCAGACCTGGTTTTTGGGGCCATGGCGTTAAAGAGAAAACGCAGCGCAGATTCCGCATCCTCACCGTACACACACCGGTATTCCTGGTATGCGACACCGCTCCGGTCATCCACTACGCTGAACAGCATCAGCGTGGGTTCGCCCCGGGCAGGATCTACCCAGTCAGGCCGCTCAATATGTTTGAGATCGGATGGCGACATATCAAACTGCCAACAGTCATTGCTGTTTTCAGCCTGAAATCTTACCGCCGGAGGCTCCCGTAACAGGCGGGGCTGGTCGAGACGCCAGCGGGAAAGCCAGCGATTGACGGTCTGCTTACGAAGTAAGCCTTTGGGACTTTTAATCAATCCCTGGACCGTCTCCACGCCATGCTCTTCCAGCAGCTGTATTGCCCGTCCGGTCGACAGATGGCGGCCGGATTTATTTGTGGTTCGTAATTTCAGTGCAGCAATCAGTTCGCAGTAATGCTCCAGCTCGGACGGTGGCAGTATCCGGGGTTGACCATGATCACTGCGGTGGGCCGTTCGCGGTTTCAAAACAAGGTGAAGAGCGCGATAAACCGTCGTGACTGAAATACCATACAGCTGGGCGGTAGCGGCAATCTGATTGGCACGTTCAGGGCTTTTTGGCGGCAGGCGATCGAGCCGTTGCCGTAGTTGCAACAGGGAGTCAGACGGAATCGCGCTACGCCGGCTGCTCATAATTTTCCAGCGCCCGGTAGACTGACGCCCTCCCAATCCCGAGCTGGCGGGCGATGGCTGTGGCTCCCATCTTCTCAATGGTATACAGACGATATACCACAGCAGGATCTATGGACGGTTTCCTTCCCCGGTATACGCCCCTGGCTTTCGCCGCGGCAATGCCTTCCATCTGGCGTTCACGTCTCAGATTGGTTTCAAACTCAGCGAAAACACCCAGCATATCGAGGAAGGCTTTGCCTGCAGCTGAACGCGTGTCCACTGGCTGTTCTGTTGCCCTGAGCGTTACGCCCTGTTGATTCAGGGCATACACAATGTCCTGCAGGTCCTTAATGCTGCGGGCCAGGCGATCCACGCGTGTCACCATCAACGTATCACCAGGGCGCAGGAACTCCAGCAGCAGCTGCAACTCGCTCCTTCCGGTCCGGCCGCTTCCGCTGGCTTTTTCTGCACGAATAATTTCACAACCAGCAGCGCGGAGAATTTGTGTCTGCAGAGTAAGATCCTGATCGCTGGTTGAAACGCGGGCATAGCCGTAAAGTGCCATAATGGTGAAAACGGCACTGTTGCAAATAGTCGGTGGTGATAAACTTATCATCCCCTTTTGCTGATGGAGCTGCACATGAACCCATTCAAAGGCCGGCATTTTCAGCGTGACATCATTCTGTGGGCCGTACGCTGGTACTGCAAATACGGCATCAGTTACCGTGAGCTGCAGGAGATGCTGGCTGAACGCGGAGTGAATGTCGATCACTCCACGATTTACCGCTGGGTTCAGCGTTATGCGCCTGAAATGGAAAAACGGCTGCGCTGGTACTGGCGTAACCCTTCCGATCTTTGCCCGTGGCACATGGATGAAACCTACGTGAAGGTCAATGGCCGCTGGGCGTATCTGTACCGGGCCGTCGACAGCCGGGGCCGCACTGTCGATTTTTATCTCTCCTCCCGTCGTAACAGCAAAGCTGCATACCGGTTTCTGGGTAAAATCCTCAACAACGTGAAGAAGTGGCAGATCCCGCGATTCATCAACACGGATAAAGCGCCCGCCTATGGTCGCGCGCTTGCTCTGCTCAAACGCGAAGGCCGGTGCCCGTCTGACGTTGAACACCGACAGATTAAGTACCGGAACAACGTGATTGAATGCGATCATGGCAAACTGAAACGGATAATCGGCGCCACGCTGGGATTTAAATCCATGAAGACGGCTTACGCCACCATCAAAGGTATTGAGGTGATGCGTGCACTACGCAAAGGCCAGGCCTCAGCATTTTATTATGGTGATCCCCTGGGCGAAATGCGCCTGGTAAGCAGAGTTTTTGAAATGTAAGGCCTTTGAATAAGACAAAAGGCTGCCTCATCGCTAACTTTGCAACAGTGCCGGAAAAACCAGATCCCAGAGCTTATGTCTTCCGGCTTGACCTGGTTGGCCGCAAGGAATTTGGAAACCTCGTTACAGATGATGCCATCTGGCGCTGCCATCTCGTAAATACCCGCCATCAGATCTTCAAGGCTCTTATACATATTATCTCTCGCACCTGTACATGATGTTTTCACTATCGTTGTTAAGCGTTTTTTCAGCAAGTATGTTCCAGCGAGACATCTTATACCATTCCATCTAAATCTGTAAAATTACCGTATTACCGTATTACCGTAATTATGATAATTACGGTAAATAAATTTAAGTTCTTCTTGCTGTTGTTCTACTTATTAAAATGTACCTTTGAAAAAGTAGAGTTTTTGGAATAGGATAGGTGGTGCTGAATGCCCACTTTTTACAAGGAGCGCGACCAGTGATTTTTGATGTAAGAGCGACCTTTGAAGTGGCACTCCAGACGGACACCCACCTGGTACTTATCGATCTGGATCAGGGAGCATCAGTTACGAACGATGCTGATGCAGTGATCGCCTGGTTGGCCGCAAACCTCGAAGGTGGAATTGGAAAACGTAAGGTGTACTACCGGGACACCGATGGACGCTTTGATGAGCTCAAGGTTAATGCCGGTGCTTTTGCCGGATTTGCACCTTGTAGCGAAGGCCAGCAGACCACCTTGGCTGGGATGCTCGGCCAGTAACTTTGTGTGGAGAACTCGATGTTAAACAAAAACAAATTTGAGAAAGTTTTAAAGAGAATCCTCGATAAGAACTTTGAGCGCTGCTCTATTTGCAGGAAACCATTCCCTGGACCGTGCCATACTTTTGCTGGTTTGGATTCGGACAATAAAGTTCAGAACGTAGGTTCTTGCTGTCGGACCAGTATTGTGGACTTGCGGCATGGAGGTGTGTATACGACCGCTCCTGTAGATACTCAAGAGGGGCAAAGTCAGGCGCGTGAGCTACTCGCAACACATCCTTGTAAGGGGATGATGGGACATGCTTAGCAAAAAAGTCTTTTTCATTAGTCAAGCGGAGGCCGAAAGACTGGAGCCGGTTCCCGGTGCGGCCATGATCTCCATAACTGACCCAGACAAGTCCCCTGCCGCTCTCGGACAGTGGGGGCAGTTGTACCGCGATAGCTTCTATGACGGCGGCTATTCTGAGAACACCATCCACACGATGAAGGCAGCGTTCCGGATGAATTACGCCTCTTACATTGACTCATCCCAGGCTGAAAAGCTGTCCACCTTCCTGGATGGATTGGTTGGTAGCGGTATCGATCAGATCTTCGTTCATTGCTATTACGGAGAATCCAGAAGTGGCGCGGTAGCGCTGTACCTCCAGAACAAACATGGATTCACTCCGAATAAGCCGATCACCAAGCCCAACCGAACAGTTTACGAATTGCTGTGCAATCCAACCAAGTTTGAACCACTGATGCAAAGCTACGAAACGCAACATATGGAGGAGGAACTACCTCTTCACCTCAAAATATGGGATTTTCTTCTCGTTGCGGTCGGGCTTAGGAGGTAACTTTGCACGACACAAACAATGACAAGGAAGAGCTAGTTTCACATGCGAAAGTAAATGTTCCGGCAGAACAAAGCATTCGCGGTGAACTGTTGCCGTCATCGAGCTCGCTCCGGAACATCCAGGACAACCCCGCCGTCGCCTATCTGGTGAGCCTCGGGTCAAAGCGAAGCAGGCAGACCATGAGCTCATTCCTCAACATTGTCGCCAAGATGATCGGGTTTCAGAACCTTCGTGACTGTGCATGGAGCTCAATGAGGCGGCACCACATATTGGCGGTGCTGGAAATGCTGGGGGATGCAGGGAAGGCTCCGGCAACGATCAACACCTACCTGTCAGCGCTCAAAGGGGTGGCTCTTGAAGCCTGGACGATGAAGCAAATTGATACGGATAGCTTCCAGCACATTAAGCAAGTCCGTTCAGTACGTGGATCTCGACTTCCTAAAGGGCGGGCACTTGAACGCCATGAGATTCGCAGCCTCTTTTTCACATGTGAAAGTGATTCAAGCGCCAAAGGGCTTCGGGATGCGGCCATTCTCGGGGTGCTCCTCGGGTGTGGCTTGCGCCGCTCGGAAATCGTTGCGCTGGACATGGGAAGCATGATCTACAAGGACCGCGCTCTCAAGGTTCTTGGCAAGGGCAACAAAGAGAGAATGGCGTATGTGCCTGGTGGCGCATGGAAAAGACTGGATAAGTGGGTTGAAGAGGTTCGAGGAACGCATGAAGGGCCTTTATTCCCGAGGATCAGGCGGTTTGATGATGTGACTGGAGAGCGGATGTCGGATCAGGCCATCTACCACATCTTGGAGACCAGAAGAGTTGAAGCCGGTCTGGAGATGTTTGCGCCCCATGACCTGCGACGCACCTTTGCCTCCTCGATGCTGGATAACGGTGAGGATATTGTGACCGTGAAGGACGCAATGGGCCACTCAAGCATTGCAACTACCCAGAAATATGACAGACGCGGCGATGAGCGTTTGAAGAGAGCGAGCCAACGCCTCGATATAGCGGATTAACAGCATGAATGATGAAGAACTCGAACTTGCCAGAGCCGAAGCCATGAAAGCCGATAGGTGCTTTTCAAAAGGACGGCTCAGGGACGAATTTAGGATGAAGCCTAAGCCAGGAGTAGAGCCAGTTTCGTTCTACAAAAACGGGTATGGTGGCCAATTTGGAGTGTACCGGATAGCAGATTGCCAACCAATGCGGAGAAGGGGTTGTTCACCGGCATCACAAAAGCAAATAAGGGCGCAATCCATCCTTTCGGTCAAGGCAAGAATGCGTAGCAACCTGGCAAAGGCCTCTGTCATGGCACAAAGGTGGGTCGCTCTGGAACCTCTGGTTCTCGATACCGAGACGACCGGACTTGGTGAAAGAGACCAGGTGATCGAGCTGGCTGTTACTGACATCAGAGGCGCGGTTCTCCTCTGCACCAGATTACGGCCAACCGTGGAAATAGACCCTCAGGCAATGGGTGTTCATGGCATCACCGAGACTGAGCTGTCGAATGAGCCTACGTGGACTCAAGTTGCGCCAGCTCTCGCCCGGCTTTTGTCGGGCCGTCATCTGGTGATATTTAACTCCAGTTTCGACAGTAGGATGTTGAGGCAAACAGCCAGTGCATTTGGAGACCAACTCTCTTGGTGGCAAGAGCAGAACTGTCTGTGCGCGATGAAGCTGGCGGCTGATGCCTTTGGCTCAACCAACCGGCACGGCACAATCTCACTTGCGGATGCCACCTGCGAGGCAGGTGTGAGCTGGAAAGGTCGAGCCCATTCAGCAGCGACCGACGCTATTGCCACCGCCGACTTGGTGACAGAGATAGCCAAAGTCCAACGTGACCTCGTGGTCCAGCTCCAGGAGCTTCAAAGCAAAGGTAATTTGGAATGACAGAACAATCCTACGGCGAAAGTCTCAAATTTTTCTCAGACTGGCAGAAGGACCCCGCGAAACGCACCGGCCTGAATGTGCAACACACGCTAACCAGAGGTGAATATCCTACGGTCAGCATCGAGATTGCGCCGATCAGGGCATCGGGGTCCAGCCCAGACTGGAAAAGCAAGATCACGGTGCAGCTCACTCGCGGCGAACTGACGGCGTTTTGCAGCGTTCTCTTTGGTTTGCGTAGCAAGGCTGAGGGTTCCTATCACGGCGACGCGAAGAATAAGAGCTTTGCGGTTTACAACAACGGCAAGGCCGGTGTTGCGATCATCCTTAGTGAGCGAGGAAACCAGCTCCAGAATTTCATCAATGATGACGACCGAATGGAGCTCGCAGTCTTCGCAGTTCGCCAGCTTTCCAACGCATGGAAAGTTACCCCTTCTGATGCCATCGCGCTGCTACGCCAATCAGCGTGGATGGACCGAAATTTGTCCTAATCGAGCAAATCTAGGCACTCTAAAAGTCGTCCTATAACCACAAAGTTAGACCATCATGCAAAGTGGGGTATAGAGGGTGCCAGCCCCACCCCAGCAGTCCCCCTCAGCCACATTTCTGGCTTGCCCCGCGCTTTTCTTCTTTCTCTCTTTTTCTCTCTTTTTCTCTCTCTTTCTCAATCTAATCTCACACACGAAGGTCAAACAGGGCACCCGCCGACGCGAAGCGGAGGCGTATTCTTGCCCCTCCCCCTCGTTGCATGATGGTCTAAATCTGTCTACTATGTAACCAATGAACTGTTAGAACAAACCCACACATAGGCGGCAGCATGGCTAAAAACTTCATATCAGAACAATTCTCGGCCATGTGCCGCGACTTAACGAACCTGTCCTCTCTTATCAAACGACTACCGCCACGGTACGCAAAAGTTGCGGCCATCCCTCCTACCGGAAAAGGAATGGAGAACGAGCCCGTCAACAAGATTGTCGTAACTGAACAAACTGGGCGCGAAGCTCTTGAGCTGGCAGCGCACAGCTACAGAGATCTTCACATCAACCCAGACTATTCGCAGAAGTCTGCCAGGCGCACCGTGGGGGTACTCTGGTTCTCCCCTTCCAGGATTGGTGTAGCTGACGAAATTGCGGCGACGGTTGAACGCATCAACGCGGCCAAAGCTGGTATCGAGGAGTTCATTATCTCGACGTACCCCACCAGGCAAGAGAGGTTTGAAGCACTTCGAGCGGACTGCCCTGGTGTCATGACTCTCCACCTTTACAGACAAATTCGGTGCTATACCAATGGCGACATCGACTCTATCCGCTTCACCTGGCAACGGAAGGACTCCTTGAAGAAGCCCGTAAAAGAGGAGCTTTTGCAACGCATCAGAGAGGAGCTGGAGCGATCTGGGCCAGACTATCAACTTCCCCTGGAGCAGCTTATCCAGAAGATCGCCAGCACCCCGGAGCCTTATCTCCGGGAGCGAAGGGAAGTAAAGGTTCAACCGGTGGCAAACGTCATGGCCGCAGGGGTACTCAAAACCGTTACCGCGCCAATGCCCCTGATCGTGCTCCAGGATAAGGATGTTCAGCTCAAATTGCTTCGTAACTTTGACGCCTCAGAACAACGCAAAACTCGATCTGATAAAGCGGCATCGGAAATCCTTGGCACCTTCGGTGGAGTCACTATCGAATCCTTCCCTGGATGAATCAGCGTGACCGCGTAACAAGGCTTTTCCGCAGCCGGAAGGGCTTTGTCCCACACAAACAATTCCAATCGACAGCAGCATGATATATAATTATGATAATTACCGTATTATCGTAATTATCGTAATTATCGTAAACATTACAAATTAAAAGGAACGTTCTCATGGCAAGAAAATTGGTTGAGTTTGACGATGTAGCGGCTGCGGCCCAAAAGCTCAAGGACGCCGGTAAACGCCCAACGGTCATCGCTATCAGAGACATCATTGGCAAGGGGAGCTTTACCACCATTTCAACGTATCTCAAACAGTGGTCAGAGGAACACTCCCTCGATGAAGAGCTGGTAGAGGTAGTCCTTCCAGAATCGGTTATGAGCGATGCTGAGCTCTTCCTACAGAAGATCTATACGGTAGCCAAAGCAAGCGCCGATGAACAGCTTGAGCGCGAGCGTGAACTGCTACGACAGAAAGAAATTGAGTACCAGGAAGATATGCAGCAAGCCGTGGACATGGCAAATGATGCCACCGAACGGGCTGAGCTACTGGAGGAACAACTTGAAGCTCTCACCAACAAAAAATCAGAGCTCGATGCGGCCCTTGGTAAGGCAGAAAACTCGCTATCCCTCAAGTCTGCGGAGCTAGAACGCTCACTGGCTGACATTGATAAGCTGGAAAAGCGGATCGTTGAGTTGGAGGGCAAGCTGGAGGCGAAAGCCGCAGATCTGACCCGAGCACAGGATCACCTGGAGCAAGCTAAAAGCGAAAATCGCTCTTTGAGCCAAAAATTGGCAACTACAGAGGGTGAGTTGGAGGAGCAAAAAGGCAAGAGTATAGAGCAGACAGAAAAGCTCCGGGCCGCTCAGGAACAAAAAACATCGTTGAAAGAGCAGCTCGAAAATGTACAGGCCAAACTGGCCCAATCACAGGACTCCCTTGCCACAGCCAAAGCTCATGGCGAATCCGCTGAACGAGAGTGCCAGCGCCTATCTGGAGAGGTAGAAAAGCTGGACGCCAAATTATCCAGCGCCGAAGCAGAAGCTCGCGCTCTTGTTCAAGACAAAGGCATGATGGCTGGTCAGTTGCAGGAAAAAGACCAGCAGGCCAAGAGCCTCGAACAAAGACTCAATGATGCACTGACCAAAATTTCTGGGTTGGAGCAAGAGCTCGCTAAAGCTGGTAAGGGAGGGAAAAAGAAAGAGGAAAACTGATGGCGCGAAAGGCTAAATATTCAGAAGAGTGGCGACACAGAGCTGCGGCTCTTCAAACCAAGATTGAGGAGGCTATGACACTAGCCACCTCATCTATTGGCGACTATCGCTGGTTACACCGTCTCCATAGTTGGGTTACGGAGGTGGCTCAAGGTAAAGCCCCAGACTGGTGGACAGATCTGGATTGTGAAGTATCCCTCCCCCGAGAAGAAAAGCGGATCAGTACGTTCCTCTCGACACAAAAGAAGCGCATCACTCTCCAGATGTGTTTGTCGTAGGGGGCCTCATGAAACAACTTCCTCCTGACACACCAGAACAATCACTGATCACTCAGTACAAAGGGCCTCGCCTTGTCGTTAAGGCCTACGCTGGAACGGGTAAAACCACGACACTGGTGAAGTACGCCCACAACAACCTCGATTCACGTATCCTCTACTTGGCATACAACAGGGCTATCCGCGACGAGGCAAGAGAAAAGTTTCCTGCAAACGTAGACTGCAAAACGTCCCACCAGCTTGCCTACGCCACTATAGGAAGGGGCTACCAGCACAAACTCTCCGGCAACCTAAGGCTCACCGATATTGCCCAAGCGGTGAATACCAAGAACTGGACGTTTGCCAAAGATATTCTCGATACGCTCAACGCCTTTATGTGTAGTGCAGACATGCGGATTCTTTATACGCATTTTGCTCGCGCCGATACGGGTAAAGTGCTTACGTCCAAACAGGAGAGATACCAAATCCAGGTGGTCGAAGGTGCTGAGCTCATATGGAAACGGATGACAAACGTTCAAGATCCGTTCCCGACCGTACACGATTGCTACCTCAAACAGTATCAGCTCGGGATGCCGAATCTGTCTCGCCGGTACACCACCATTCTTTTTGATGAAGCACAAGACGCTAACCCCGTAACAAGTAGCATCGTCCTACAGCAGAACTGCAAGGTAATCCTGGTTGGAGATCGCCACCAGCAGATCTATAGGTTCAGAGGCGCAAACAACGCCCTTGATAGCAAAGAGCTCATGAACGCCGACCAACTCTATCTCACTCATAGCTTCCGCTTTGGCCCCAACGTTTCGCTGGTGGCAAACGCCCTTCTTGAACTCAAAGGTGAAACACGACCTGTTGTTGGCCGGGGACCAGCAGATCAGGTACTCATGTTTTTACCAGGTGACGTGGGCCACCGCGCAATACTTCACCGAACCGTCATGGGGGTTATAGAGACGGCGCTCTCTGCGACCGAATCCGGAGCGCAGGTATTCTGGGTCGGTGGAATCGACGCTTACCAGATCAATGAGCTCCAGGATTTGTACTGGTTTTCGATGGCAGAGCCAGACCGGGTAAAGAATAAGAAACTGCTTGATGAGTATGAAGACTACTTCGAGTATCAAGAAGTAGCGAAGGCGACCAAAGACCCTGAGATGATGAGGGCTGTCAAGATCATCAACAGCTACGATGAAATCCCTGAACGACTCACCACTCTACGACGCAATACAGTCAAAGAAGAGTTTGGGGCTGACATTACGGTCTCAACAGCTCATCGGTGCAAAGGGTTGGAGTGGGACTTTGTTCAGCTCTATGACGACTTTCCGGATGTCCTGGACCCAGAGCTCGACCCAATGGCCCGTGACGATGAAATAAACCTGCTCTACGTTGCATCCACCAGAGCGATGCGAATCCTTGCGTTGAACAGCGCTGTCGAGATGGTTATCCGCTACATCACCCAAAAACGCATGGTCGAGAAGCAGATGAAGATGGCCGCAGAAGCGACAGAAGTTGAAGAGGACACGACCAAATAGTTTGGTCAATTCTTTCACATGTGAAAGTTGACAAATAAAACGCTCTAAGCGCCCTAAATGGGCGCTTACACCTGCCTAATTTCACGCCTCCCACCTCTACCATATCGAGCATGGGAAAATACGTGCGTGAGACTATGAAAAAATCACCTTTGAATTTACTGCTCCTTGCAGCGCTCACGCTGGGGGCATCACACCAGGCTTGGGCTCAAGATGGCACAAGACCTGGTTTTTATGAGCGAAAGGAAGAGGGTTGGTTCTGGTACAAGGAAGAGCCCAAAGAACCAGAGAAAAAACCCGAAAAGCCCAAACCAAAGCCTGTGGCAGAAGCGAAGCCTACACAGCCTAAGCCTGCTGCTCCGCTTCCGAGCGGCCCAGAAATGTTCTCAGCGGAATGGTTCCGGGAAAACTTACCCAAGTACAAAGACCTTGCTTGGAACAATCCTACCGTTGAAAACGTCAGGACGTTTCTCTACTTGCAACGATTTGCGATAGATCGCTCTGAACAATTTTCCGATGCTACAGAGCTGGCGGTCGTAGGTGATCCTTTCTTGGATGAAATTACTCGACGTCCTGCTGCCACGTTTGCCTCACAACAAGTTGATCGTGACGCTGGTAACGCCAAAAACATGCTACTCAAAAGCGTAGCCGAACGCGTAGGGATATTCTTCTTCTACAAGTCCGACGATGACTACAGTGACTTGCAAGCACCGCTCATCAAGATGTTGGAACAAGGAGAAGGATTCTCGATCATTCCTGTATCTATGGACGGCAAACCACTCCCCAGTGGGCTTTTCCCCCATTACAAAACCGATGAAGGCCATGCCAAACAACTTGGTATCGTAACTTTCCCTGCTGTTTACCTCGCATCTCCAGACGGTCAGTTCGCTCCTATAGGACAAGGGCCAATGTCTCTTCCTGAGCTGAATCACAGGATTTTGGTCGCAGCAAAACGCAATGGTTGGGTCACAGACGAAGAGTTTAACCGTACACGTCCGGTACTCAACCTGGAAAACAACATAGCCGAACGCTTGGCCTCACCAGAGCTGGGCTCTGACCTCAAACAGCTATCTCAAGCGAGCGGTGATAAAGACAACTTTGTGCCACCGGAACAACTCATGAAGTACATCCGGGACAAATTACAGGAGAACTAAGATGGTCACGCACAAGACATTAAAAAGGAGCCTGCTTGCCCTGAGTGTGGCGGCCAGTCTCGTCATGGCACCGACAGGGGCGATAGCCGCTAACGGCCTCCAATCACAGATGGACAAACTCTTCAATGAAATGAGCAACACAACACCACCTGGGGTTTATGAAAGCCAACGACGTGGCGTTTTAGCTGGTGGCCGGTTCACTGCAAAGACACGAATCTTCGACGAGAACCTGGTGAGCTTTGCCCCTCCATCATGGAAAGCTGGTTGCGGTGGTGTAGATCTGTTCGGCGGTTCGCTTTCCTTCATTAACGCGGATCAAATTGTCCAACTCCTTCGGGCTGTAGCAGCCAACGCCAAGGGCTATGCCTTCCAGCTTGCGCTCGATAACGTTTTCCCGGACGGAGCGAAGTGGATAGAGAACTTCCAGAAGAAAGTGCAAGCGCTCAACCAACATCTGGGCAACTCCTGCCAGCTCGCTCAAGGTTTCGTGAACGACCTAACCAGCGGCATGGACCTTAAACACAAAACTGATGCTTCTATAACCGCGACAACTTCCGGCCTGTATGAAGACTTCTTCGGGTCCAAGCAGGAAACCAGCGGCAAGAGTCCTCTGGAAGAACTGAAAGCCAACAAACCTGACGAATACAACAAGATGATTGGCAACATCGTCTGGAAGCAACTCAAGAGCAACAACGCCAACACCTGGTTCCAGTACGGGGATAACACCCTTCTTGAAGCGATCATGTCTTTAACCGGCACAGTCATCATTGGTGATCTGGTAAACGACCCGAACTCAACCGGCACTGGTGCGAAAACAACCCCTCTGACGACCCTACCAGGTAACAAGATCACCTTGTCAGACCTGATTTCAGGCGGTTCTGTTGAGATCTATTCCTGTGATTCTGATACGACCAACTGCCTGAGTGCTGGCTCCAGCAATAAAACTGTCGTGCTCAAAGGTATCAAGAACCAGATCACCGATATGCTGTTAGGAACAAGCTCTACACCTGGTGTGATCTACAAATACGCAACGAACTCTGGAACCTTAACCGACCCAGAAAAGGCCTTTGTTTCTAACCTCCCCGGAGGGATTGGCACCATTGTTCGTAACTTGTCTGTCCTTTCACAGGACGGCGCTAACCTGTTCGCAACAGAGTCATCAGGAGCGATAGCCCTGACCATGATGTATAGCTTCTCGGAAGAGTTCTTCCGCGCAGCTCGCATTGCGATGGCTAACAGCAAATCACCCTACAAGAAAGAGGCACTAGAGCTTCTCGCGCAATCGCAACAGCAAATCCGTGCTGAATACACAATCCTGTCCTCTCAATACGGCGATCTGGCAAGCCAAATTGAGAAATACAACAACCTACTGGACAACATCCGCAAGCAAAAATACATGCTGGCAACTTTGTCCAATCCTCCTAGCACGAACTAAGGAGCTATTGGAATGGGATCTTTTTCAATCCACTCTATCGGTGACTCTGCTTTTCTGGAGCAAATCCTGATTGCAGTATCAATGATCACCGGCACCGGGGATTTCGAGAAGATGGTCAGTATTGGCCTGCTTCTTGGGGTCTTGATGATCTGTATTCAGTCCGTCTTTCAGGGCGCAAAGCAAATCAACCTCCAGCAAGTGCTGGTAGGTTGGATTCTATATGCCTGTTTCTTCGGCCCAACCACAACTGTGACTATCGAGGACGCTTATACAGGGCAGGTTCGAGTCGTCGCCAATGTCCCTATTGGGGTAGGCTTTGCTGGAGGTGTCATATCCAACGTGGGATACACCATCACCAATTTGTTTGAAACTGGATATGGGGTAATCGTACCCAATGTCACGGAAAGCCACTTTTCCGAAACACTGAAACTGTTGAATGACGTCAGACGGCGAGCCTATGACACAGGAGTTTTTACTGCGCTTAACTCAGCAAATGGAGGCGGCTATGTTGACGTGAGGCGTTCCTGGAACAATTACATTCGGGAATGCACGTTAACCAAAGTCGATCTCAACCTAATGTCCCTTGATGAGTTGATGAACCGTTCAACTGACTCAGCTTTGCGATTCAACTCACAGCTCTACGGAACTAGGTTGTATTTGTCTACAGCAAACCCTGACGGCGCTGACTACACATGTACTGACGGATGGGTGGCTATTAGCACTGCAACCGCCAACCTAAGCAGCCCGGTTGTTGTTGATGCTCTTAACAGCCTACTGGGTATTGACACGTCAACTGGAGACAACGCTCTAACGAAGCTGACCGATTCGCTTCAAGCGATGGGTGCCACAACTACGTCATCAATCGACTATCTGAAAGCCGCCGTTCTGGAGCCCCTCTATTATGAAGCCGCAGCAGGACGTTATCAGGACCTCCAGGATTATGGCTCTGCATTGATGGTCAACCAGGCTATTCAGCAACGGAACACACAGTGGGCCGCAGAGCAGTCGATGTTCATGACCGTCGTCCGACCAATGCTGACGTTCTTTGAAGGCTTTATTTATGCTATAACCCCGATCATTGCTTTTATTATCGTGATGGGCAGCTTCGGCCTCCAGTTAGCCGGGAAATATGTACAAACCATCCTCTGGATTCAGCTATGGATGCCAGTCCTCTCAATTATAAACCTGTTTGTTCATACCGCCGCGTCAAATGAGATGTCTAGCCTCAGTGCTGGTGGTCTCAACTCCATGTACGCTCTTTCCTCAACTGGAGATGTTCTGCAACACTGGATTGCAACCGGCGGCATGTTGGCTGCGGCCACTCCGGTGATTTCCCTGTTTATCGTCACAGGTAGCACCTACGCCTTCACCAGCTTGGCATCGAGAATAAGTGGTTCTGACCACGTTGACGAAAAGATGCAAACGCCAGATCTACTCAAGCAAGGTCCGGTTATGCAAAGTCAGCCAGCGTACAATCACAACCAGTTCAGTGGTGCGATTGCAAACGGCGCAGAAAGCATGATCAGTACCTTCTCGCTTGGCTCCACCTTGGCATCAGGCGTGAGCTCCGCACAGGCATTACAAAGTCAGAAATCGGAGGCTTTCCAAAGCACTCTTGGTCGAGGTTTTTCTGATGGAGTAAGTCAGGATCAAGCCTATTCAAGACTCTCCAATGTCGGGCGCAACGTTTCGTCGCAAAACACAGCTCAAAGCCAATTGATCAACCAGCAAGCCAAGAACTTCATGGATAAGTTCCAGGTGGATGATAGCCACTCTGATGCTGTCAAAGGTGCTTTTGCCATGCAGGCTATGGGCACACTCGATGTTGACGAAGCTGCGTCCATGCTTATGCCTATGGTTGGCAAGGCCAGGGCAGCAATGAAGGCCGCTGCTGGTGTGAAATCAAACAGTACAGCCCTAGTTCCTGCTGGTGGTAATGGCGAATCAGGCGGCGGCAGTGATGTCCTGGACATCAAAGCGCAAGCGAAGGGAGCAACAGAGTCATCAACTCAAGACTCTTCAAGCTGGTCAGCGAGTGATGTGTCCCAGTTCATGAAGGGTGTGAGCTATTCGCAAACCGATAGCCAGGCGTTGACAAATCAATTAGCGCAGGGTTTCAGCCGTTCTGGAAGCGAGTCATTCAAGCAAACCTGGGGCGATAGCTTATCCCAGAACCTATCCAAGTCCGCTTCTGAACTGGTGTCTGCATCGGACACCTTCACAACAATGAGTCAGCTCCAAAACCAAATGGGCTCCATGACTAATACCGACTTTAAAACTCTCGGTGGTGCAGTAGCACAAACCCCTGCGGCCATGAACCAACTGAATGACTATTTCCGAAATGCCGCGCCGCAATCGGTTAAAGACGAGGCGGCTTCACTACAGCAAAGATACCAAGCCTACGGAATGTCTCCTCAAGTGGCCCAGGCAGCAGCGCGAATGACAGCAATGACCAACTCCAAAAATTACGAACAGGGTAAGGAGCTTGGCGGGTATCAAGCCGCACTACAGGCGATCAATACCGCGTCCGGTCGCAACGGAGCATTTAGTGGTGATGCTTACGGAAATAACGGCATTGAAGGCCCGAATGTTCAAGGCCTACCAGGTCAGGTTCAAGGGGCTGTAGGCAGTGGACCTAACATCCCAACCGGATTCCGGGAGAATGTGGCTGGGATGGCTGGAACTAATCCGGCATCAGAAGCTGGGCAGTTACCAACGAATAGCCCCCTTGTTCAAAATGAACATGCAGCCGGTACGTCAGCTCTTCATAACCAAGCACAGCAAACAGAGCGAAATGTATCTGCTCCTGAACTGAAAAAAGCCCAAGATAACCTTATGAACTCGCTTCCGGAAATGTCTTGGAGCGCTTCGGCGTGGGGAGCGTGGGACAACTCCAGTGATTGGATGGGCCGCAGAGCTGAACAAGCAGGTGGAGCTCTCATTGCTGGTGGTCAAGCTGGCGCTGATGCGTTCTCAAGAGCGATGGATCAAATGAGAACGATGACACCTGAACAACGCGACCAATTCATCGCGGCCACTCAACGCGGCGACCAGGCCGTGCAAGAGGAGTTTGGCTGGGCCGGTGATGCGATGGTCGGTATGGCTAAACTTGGCCGCAACGTCATGGGAGCTGCTGCAAGCGGCTATGATGCAGCGAAGGAGTGGTTAACTGGTAAATCTGATCTATCGGAAGCCGCTAAAGGGATGAGCATTGAGGAACGCGGCGCGTTCTATGCAGCAGCGCTATCCTCTGCCGCAGAAGCTGGTGGTGGAGCCGCGCAGCAGTTTATGAACCAGTACGGTGATGAGTTCAAAGAAACGATGCAGTCTATCGCTCAAAGCCGTTATGGGCTGACTGAATCCCAAGCCGCTGTTTATGCCGAATCGTTTGACACAAACGAAGGTCGCATGAACCAGGCTGTTCAGAATCTGAAAATGGAGTATGCAGAACGTAACCCGGATGGCTCACCGATGATGCAAGGAGGTCAGCCTGTTCTTTCTCAGCAAAACGAAGAGTTTACGGACAAGCTGGTAAACGTATTGCAGAACTCGACGGAAGCTGGAGACCGTTCAGGTAGCTATTTGACTGCCGTCAGGGGGTACAACATAGCAAATCAAAGGTTCTAAAAGACCAACCAAATAATAAGGGGGCCAGCAGGCCCCCTTATTCGTCTCCAGCTCCAATATGGAAGCGCTGGTCAAAATCATAGGAATCTTGAAACCCACCAGTTTGTTTTTTTCTGCGCCGGGTAGGTGGTGCCTCTTTATATGCTGACCGCGCAACGCGGATAAAGCACGTTAGTCCAAACAGAGCCCCGACAACCAAAGCAACTTGCCACTGGAAGTAAGCGATCCCTCCCCAAAAGATAACAGCAGCCCAAAGGCTTTTGTGAACCAGAAATAGGAAACGAGCACCCCAAACGCCGAAGGGAGCCAGCGCCACACCAAGTCCCCAAGGTGTGTCAGCCATCATGGCTATTCCCAGAAGCACCATTCCCAGCAGAAGAATATTGACCACATGTTTCATATCAACCCCCTTACTCTTTACCTCCAGTTTACCACGGCATCAAAAAATGCAACTGTGAAAGTTTGACTATTTTTTGCTAAACAACCATTCCATTGGCAACTTCTTCGATTAGAATTTGCCCTCAAACTTTCACATGTGAAAGTTTGCCCTTACGGAACAAGGCGTTTATTGACAAAGCATTACATAGTTGAACATGTCAAACAAATCGCATACACTATGGAATAGGCCATTGCTAACGCTTTGGTCCCCATCTGCAACACCGCAGAGTTCTCTTTCTCAAATATCTCTTTCTGTAAACACCATCATCCTTGTGTGGTCGGGATGCGCCTTTGCCTTCCCTGCCCTCCTCAGCTCCTGCTGTATTCGCAATTTCAGCCCTCGCTGTATCCCTAAAATCACTTATACCTAAACGCTATTTAATATCACAAAATACCGCACTCCCCGTGCGCTATTTCCGCCATTCTTTTGGCGCACTTTCCATTACTATCGCAAAAATATCCGTATCCCATTGATTACTAAAAGTATTGTAACTTTGTTCCGTTGGTACAAAGTTAAGTGTATGTTTTTAAAGGTTTTTTATTGTTGACAGCATCATTATTTGGGCTTGTAAAGGCGCAAAATGTGTCAGTTTGTGACAATAGAAGAACTCTAAAAGCGTTCATCGAATAACGCACTTTTTGTATGGCTAACAACGCAGTTTAAAGGGTGGCAAACAATGGATAAATGCCAATTGATAGACATCCCAAGCGACCCAGAGAAGAAACGTGAGTGGATCAAGTACAAACTCAAGATCCAGGGGCTTTCTCTGGCCGCATTGGGCAGAAAACACAAAACATCTCGGCAGGTGGTGTCTACGGCACTCTATAAGCCCAGTCCACGCTGGGAACATGAGATAGCTACAGCTTTGGGTGTGAAGCCGTCTGAGATTTGGCCGGAGCGGTACGACGAAGAACACGAAATACCCCTCAGACATAAGGAGGCAAGCTGATGAAGAACAAAGCCAAGGCGCTAGTTCTGTCTGCGGCTCTCCTTTCATCAACAGCGAATGCTATTGACCTGAGCGGAACCATCTTCGACAAAGCAGCGAAAGCATATAACCTCGACCCTCTTCTAGTGTATTCGGTCGCATTGGCCGAATCTGCATCAGGGAGAGGTAATGGCTCTATAAGTCCTTGGCCTTGGACGCTTCGCGTTCCTGGGCTTCCTTTCTATGCTAAGTCGGAAGATCAGGCAAAGGCTAAGCTCGCTGAGTTTCAGCAGCAGTACGGTCGTGCCATTGATGTCGGGTTTATGCAAGTGAGCATCCGGTGGAATGGTCATAGAGTTTCTTCTCCAGCAGATCTTCTCGACCCAGAGACCAACGTCATGGTTGGGGCAGAGGTGCTATCAGAAGCCATTCAGTCATCTCCAAATGACTTGGAGCTTGGCGTTGGCCGCTATCACGCCTGGGAAGACGAAATCCGAGCCAGAAACTATGGTAGCCGAGTCTTGGCTATCTATCGCAACCTTCGTGATTTGTGAGGGGGGCGGAATGTTGGAACTGGATATTATTGGTGCGTGGGATGCAAGAGCCGTCAACCTCGATCAAGAAGAAGCTGATAGAAACGTCTACGAGTTCGATCTGACATTGTGGAACCTGCTATCCACTCTGGCAAAAGAACGTCCAGATGATGCGGCCTCACAATTTTCTTTGGGCATGGACACCGTTCAAAAGCTGTCACTGGCAACACCTTCCCAATTGGAAGCTCTGGCCTCTGGCGTGTTGATCTCTTTCAAACTCGAAACAGCAGAGCAGAACATCATCACGCGACTCTCTGGCGACTACGACCCTGTAGTTTTTATCAACCATAGTGTTGATGAATTTGATGCTGCCTACTGGTTGCTATTTAACCGCGTCGCATCGAGAGACCCGGAGATGGCAAAGGAAGTTTTCGGGGTTTCGAGAGAGCTTGCGGAGCTGGTGGCTAAGGCAACAGACAGCCAGTTGCGCCACATGTCTGGAACAACGGTTACGCATTTTACGCTTCGTTTTGCTCCGAGCATCATTGAAGAAATTCTCGATGACAGCCGGGAAGAGTTAACACACCCGGTATTGAAAAAACTGCAACAGTCTCTACAGGGACGTGGGAGGTGGAGATGAACATTGGCAACTCTGGTACATTGGGTCGCTGGGTTACAGCTCGACACATGGCCCTTGCTGGGTACATCACAAAAATCATCATGATCGAGACTGGTCTGACCTACAAACAGGTCAGACGGCTTTACCAGGATCTGGAGAGGGACGGATATACTCTGGAACGAAAATCCAGAACTTTCCGGGGTGGTGCGACACTGATTCATAGTCACACATCCAAGATACAGGCCTCTCTTCTAATGCAGCTCTACTTCAACATTGGTGGAGAAGCCGTGTTGCGGTCTGTGAACATCAAAGCCTTGAACAAGGCATTTAGAATGTATCACGCAATCCGCAAAGAAGTGCCCGGAATGAAAGGTGCTCGGTGGGCTCCGTTTGATATTACTGATGCCTGGTGTCTTGCTTCGGAGCTGAGAAGTGGGGACGCAATGCTGGAGGTGTGCGACAACTGCAAGTGTACGTACTTCACCTCTGTTAATCAAAGAACCTGCGTTGAATGTCCGTTCTGCAAAGAACAAGGAAGGCATGGTGGTGGGGAGAAAGAGTGTGCTTGAGTAGACTATGACATTTCGGACCAGAAGATGAGCGCCCAAACTTTGCGGCGCTCATTTTTTTACTTCTTCTGTGGGATACGGTAGCGCTCCAGCTCGACAGCTCCCAACCCCTTGAAAGCATCCGGGCGACGTCCTTGCCCACTCCACGAAACTCCGTCTTTTGAATATTTAGCATTATCAGGTTCTGATCTGCTCGTGAACATTTCGTTGAGCAAGCCGATGTCCACACCGCAGGATTCCATGTCGCTCATTATTCGCTCAGCCTGAGCTCGCTTTTCTTTTTCTTCTTCTTCTCGCTTTTTGTACTCTTCCTCCAGTTCATTGAGAACGCCCTTCATTCTGTCAATGATCTCCCGAACTTCATCTAACGGGAGTCCTCGCAACAGGGTGCGAATGCGGCTTTTACGCTTTAACTCTGCGATTATTAACTCTCTACGTTCAGCCGCTGATAGCGTAGAGAACTCCTCGTGGTCTTTCATGTCATACGGAGCCCATCAGTTTTCCTTTAAGTGAATCACGTTGAGAGTTCAGTTTTGCGTCAGTCTGCACTGGCGAATTTTGATGCTGTGCAGGTTGACTCTCTGAACTCTGTTGCTCAAAAGACCCAATGTTGCCAGAAAATCGAAGAGAATAAAGACCCAATAGAGCAAGGGCGCGGAGCCGATCACTACGCGCCTTATGCTGCATCTGGGACAGTTCACGATAGAGCTCCGGAAAGGCTTGCTCCGATATGTTCAGATTAGATATTTTTCCATCCCATTTGCTACCAGCCACAACGACCTCCTATCTATCAGCCGCAGAACCAGAAGCCCCTGGCATTGGATGCCACGGATTCGTTGGGCAGTACGATCCTGCTCTTAGGGAAAAGCTCCTTGGCCGCATCTTGGTAAGCCTCGGCACCGCCGCCAGCCAGCAGAACTACGTCAGCATCCATCCCGTCCTCACGCATTGACTTCCGCATAGGGATCAAGGCGTTTTGAGCGACTTTGGTTGAGGCTTTCTTGAAGTAGTCTTTGATCGATACCTTTTCACCGTAGAGGAAGATTTCGGCCTTACCGGCACGAATAGCTTTCTCGATCTTTTCGATGCCAGGGGCACCGCCGTGGTCTTCCTGAATTAGCCGGTCCGTTTCCTGTAGCAACACCGACATCGCCTTGAGGCTGGTGCCAGATGAGTGATAGCGGACCTCTCCCTCTTCAAGAGCTACCCAGTCTACAGAAAAGAACCCAGGGTCAATTACAACGGTTTTTCCTCCCTGGATAATCTCCAGGAGGTCTTCATCTTTGGTTGAACTTACAACATCCATGTAAGCACCGGCAGGTTGAGGTACAACCACGACAGACTTAACCGCTACCGATCGTTTTGGCGTGATCTGGTGTTCACCCTCAAGCCGAGATTTCAACGCCTCTCTGCGCTCTACGTCCATGTACTGACTAACAGGCAGGCCAGTCACCAGCACATCGATCTCCTTCTGCTCGGACATCAGGAGTGCAGCGTAGAAAAGAGCCTTGTATGGATTGGTCGAAGGATAGTCGCCGTGAAGCTCACGCTCCCATCCTTGCAATCGGTCAGGCTCGACGCCTGCAACCCATTTCTCTCCATCAATCACAACCTGAATGCAGGTCCCTGCACCGCCAGTTAACTGTTGTGGCATCAGTTCCAATGGACCTGCCCCCACCGGCATGACGACTGTGCGAGCTTCCTCACCTTTATACCCCATTGCCATTTTCAGGTTGGAGTAACCAATATCCAAACCCAGAACAAATTGACTCATGAAATCCTCCAAAGATTGCTTTTAGATTGCTTTTCGATTGCTTGCCGCGTGTTGGATAGAGAATAAGGCTAAAAGCGGGGACAGATGGCCTGTGTAATTGCCCAAAAGGGGCATATAGGTTGCTTTTCGGTGGCTTTTTGATCGTTGAGTAAGGGAACCTATGGGAACGCTGCACGGATAGGCTCAGATAAACAGACCTTACCCTCGCATCGAGAACCGCTTGCCCTCCAGCATCGAGAGACGGTGGTAAAGAGGCATTTGGAATCTTTGATGCCATATCCAATATATCTGGAATCTTTAAATATAGATTCATATGTAAAGAGGCTGTGAAAGAATAAGAGCATCAAGATTCCAGATAGATAGAGGGAAATTTGACAAATTCCAAAGATGGGTTAGCCTAGTGACAGAACTAGATTCCAGTATTGGAATAATCAGCTTTAAATTCCAGATAGATAGTTATGTGGATAGGAATTGGATAGGAATTGGGAGGGTATTGAGGTGAGTCTACCAACAGAGCGATGGCTAGATCTGCTAGATCCGAAGCTCGAAGAAGAACGATCCGAGATAACAGAGGATCTGCTAGAGGCAGAGGGACGAGAGTTTGTTGCAGAGGTACGGAGCAAACTGGATCACGCCTTAGCGGTTCTTGCTGTCGAGGCGCAGCAGGAAGCGGACATGTACTGGAACGCGCACAAATCAGCGCGTGAAGAAGCGTCAGAGGACGAACAAGGGCGTGTCGGTACACGGGTTCGCATTCTAGGCGTATCACTCGTTGCAGAGTGGTATCGCAACAGATTTGTCGAACAAGTTCCCGGACAAAAGAAAAGGGTTCTATCGACACATATCAAGAAGGGTCGCGGTCATGCCTACAGCATGTCGCACTTCAAGAAAGAGCCTGTCTGGGCACAAGAGTTGATCCAGCAAGTTGAAACCAGGTATGCCGTGTTAAGACAACGCGCCACTGCCTTAGCAAAAATTCGCCGGGCGCTAAACGAGTACGAGCGCCAGCTAAACAAGACACATAGCGACGAGGTGTGACAACATGACAGCATCTGTAGCGGCCACTGAATTGGCGAAACTGGGGAAATGTGAAGCGATGATCAAGAAAGTCGCCAGCCATCCTCGCCCTGCCCTGTCAAAGCGCCCACAATCGCCACAGGGGACAGATAGCACCCTTCGGGGTGAGTTCGCTCATTTCCGATATGAAGCGGCAGCCCTGCGTTTTATGAGCGGCACTGCGGGGGCTAAGCGTCGCATCTACCAGCTAGTGTTTTCAGCGACGGTAGCAGCGGGAGCATTGACAATGCTGGCGGC
>NZ_CP192249.1:0-67757 GCF_050574145.1 Salmonella sp. GDC200615
GGGGGTTAAGGGCGTAGACAGAACACCTTCAGCCAGCAAAGAGCTGGTACTGAACAGCCCTGATATGCTGCTGAAGCAACAACAGCGAATGGCGCAGTTTACGCAGCAGAAAGCATCCACGTTACAGTCAGAACAGAAGCTGAAAACAGGGATTAAGTTTTGGAGTTTATAAGATTTAATATATTGATTATGAAAGAAAAATCTTTATTTTAGTTCGTGTGATCATCTTTTCGCCTTAAAAACAGATCGAAATTCTGCGTTTTAGCTATCATTCGATCTATCGATCTAAAAAACAGATCTGCAAAAGATGAATATTCTGTGTTTCATTGATTATGTGGAATAAATGAAAGTAAAATTGATTTATCAAGATCGAAAGATCTGTTTTATGTGTTGAACATAGCATAAGCTACTTGTAGTATAAACTTCGCGCAATAGTAAAAAGTCTCTCTTCATAGGGGCGTGATTTCTCACAAGCAACCACGGTTGGCTTGTGTTTTGTCACATCTGTATATCGGGGATTGAGTATGAAAGGACAGAAACAGTTTTACCTGCTTCAGTGTTCTCCGCATTTTCATCAGTCGGTTCTGTTGCAGTTATCCCGGAGCGGTATCGCTTACTACAATCCAGTTATACGCACTTTCTATAAGAGGCGTGACTGTAGTGCATACAGGGGACAAATCATGCCAATGTTTCCCGGTTATGTATTCGTTCTTCTGGATTTTGAGGTTGTACATCCATCCTGCTTTACCCGGATGAAAAATGTTTATGGACTGGTCAGTTTTGGTGAATATCCTGCTGAAGTTCCTCTGAGTGTCATAAATGAAGTAAAAGAGCAGGAGAAGATTTTTTCGATGAATTTAAGCCTGATGAATAACTCCTGTCTGGCAAAAATACTTCTCCTTGCAGACGCTTCAAAGCGTGGACAAGTCTTTGCCGACTATGTGTGTAACAGAAAATACGACAGGTTAAAAAATGACAGCTATAAAAGGAAAGCGGAAACCGCAACGCAATGTACTCTACCTTCCTACAGAAGTTCGTGTTGAAGTTGAAAAAATTGCAATTGAAATAAGTTTCAAGAGGGGGAGGCGTATCTCTGATTCTGGTTTTGTTCAGTATCTTATTAAAAAATACAAATCTCAGGCGATGAAAGAGCTTATTCATGGGGCTGATATTCCTGACGAGTGATAGCGCCCCGGTGTTCTGAATGTGGAATATTTATGTTATCTACTTCTACTTTTCTTGCGCTTGCCATGCAATGCGCTGCCAGCGTTCATCCCGACACAACGCACGAAGTCGCCAGGGTTGAATCAGGTTTTAACCCATATGCAATTGCGGAAATAATACCAAAGGTTAAACGCAAACCTGGTGATAAAGGCGTAGTATCTTACTTTCCAGAATCAAAGGAGGCAGCACTTAAGATCGTTAAAAACATTGAATTACGGAATCATCGTTACTCTGTAGGACTTATGCAAATAACAAGTACCAATTTTGCAAAGTTCGGCACAACAGCAGAGAAAATGTTTGATCCATGCGAAAATCTTAAGGTATCAGAAAAAATACTGGTTGACTGTTATAAACGAGGTGGCGACTTAGTGCGTGGGCTGAGTTGCTATTATTCCGGCAATCCAGAAACAGGAGTAAAGCCAGAACCTGAATTTAATAATACAAGTTATGTACAACGTATAGGATTTAGCCCTCCTGATAATAAAAAAATTTTTATTGTTCCCTCTGTAAAGGAAATGATTAAAAAGGAGAATAAGACGAATATCACACCTGAAGAAATCATTATATATCCTCAATACGCCATGCGTGGCACTGTATCAAATGAAAAGGAAACAAAAGATGTTGAAATTAAATCTGAATAAACGTTATTTAACGCTTTCTCTATTTATGGCTGCGTTGATGCTTTGTGTTGCAGAACCTGCTTTTGCGGATGATGTGTCTACGAAGACAACTGGTTTTTTACAGAAAATAATTGATTTTTTAACGGATATTCGTAAGCCTGCAATTACAATTATTGCTCTTGTTATTGGGTATATTGCGATATTTTCTCGTCAACATACCTCATGGATAGTCCCACTTGTTATCGGAATTATCATCTTTATTGTTGCACCATATATTCCTGACTGGCTTGCGTAATTAAAGGATGGGCGCACTATGAGTACTCTTTTTAAAGGTCTTACGCGCCCTGCTTTAATAAGGGGGCTGGGCGTTCCGCTCTACCCCTTTCTTGGAATGTGCATTATTTGTGTTCTGCTTGGTGTCTGGATTCATGAGGCTATGTATGCCCTTATTCTTCCTGGCTGGTATGCCATCAGGCGTGTAACACAGTTTGATGAACGCTTTTTTGACCTTCTGTATCTGAGAACTCTTGTCAAAGGGCATTCTTTATCAAACAAGCGATTCAGCGCAGTCCATTATGCGGGGAGCCAGTACGACGAAGTTGATATTTCAAAAGTGGATAACTTTATGAAGCTGAAAGACCAGTCTTCTGTTGAAGAGTTAATTCCGTACTCTTCACATATCACTGACAACATTATCGTTACGAAAAACCGGGATTTGCTGGCAACCTGGCAGATAGACGGTGCTTACTTTGAGTGTGTTGATTCTGAAGATTTGTCAATTCTGACAGATCAGCTCAATACGCTTATACGTAGCTTTGAAGGGAAATCTGTTACGCTTTATCCTCATCGTATCAGGTGTAAAAAGGACGTCAGACCAGTATTTAACAGTAAAATTCCTTTTGTGAACAGAGTAATGAATGATTATTACGAGTCATTCCCTCAGTCTGAATTTTTCGAGAATAAATTATTTCTGACGATTTGTTTTAAACCTTTTACTACGGAAGATAAAGTAACGCATTTCTTTTCACGAGGTAAAAAACAAAAAGATATCTTTAAAGAGCCTGTAAATGAAATGAATGAAATTTGCGACAGGTTGAATACCTATCTGTCCCGTTTTCATTCCCGACGTCTTGGGCTTTATGAAGATCATGGGGTTGTTTATTCAGATCAGTTATCTCTGTTCCAGTATCTGCTTTCTGGTCGATGGCAAAAGGTCAGGGTTAGCAGTAGTCCGTTTTATACATATCTGGGAGGAAAAGATCTGTTCTTTGGTAATGATGCCGGACAAATTACCGCGTCAGACCATGCCCGGTATTTTCGTTGTATAGAGATTAAGGATTATTTTCAGGAGACGGATGCCGGTATTCTGGATGCTCTGATGTATCTCCCCGTTGAGTATGTCGTGACATCGTCCTTTACTGCGATGGATAAGCAGTCAGCGATTAAGGCGCTGGATGATCAGATCGATAAGCTGGAAATGACGGATGATGCTGCCAAATCTTTGCTGGCAGATCTGAAAGTCGGACTGGATATGGTTTCCAGTGGATATATTTCTTTCGGGAAATCGCATCAGACCCTGGTTGTCTTTGCGGATTCACCGGAGCGTCTGGTGAAAGACACCAATATCGTGACTTCCACTCTGGAAGATTTGGGGCTGATTGTCACTTATTCAACACTGAGTCTTGGCGCAGCTTATTTTGCTCAGCTACCAGGAAATTATACGCTTCGCCCTCGTCTGAGTACCCTCAGTAGTCTTAATTTTGCTGAAATGGAAAGTTTTCATAATTTCTTTTCAGGAAAAGAAAAAGGAAATACCTGGGGGGAAAAACTGATTACTCTTCGGGGGTCAGGTAATGATATCTACCATCTGAATTACCATATGACGACTGAACATCAGAATTTCTTCGGTAAGAACCCGACGCTGGGGCATACCGAAATTCTCGGTACGTCTAACGTGGGTAAAACCGTATTACTGATGACAAAAGCATTTGCCGCCCAGCAGTTCGGTACGCCGGAATCATTCCCTGCAAACAGAAAACTGAAAAAACTGACCACGGTTTTTTTCGATAAAGACCGGGCAGGTGAAGTCGGTATACGGGCAATGGGGGGATCTTATTACCGGGTGAAGGAGGGAGAGCCGACAGGCTGGAATCCCGCCGCACTGCCGCCAACAAAACGTAATATCGCTTTTATGAAGGACCTGGTGAGGCTGCTTTGTACTCTCAACAGTGAGCCGCTCGATGATTACCAGAACAGCCTGATTTCAGATGCGGTTGAACGTCTTATGCAACGGTCAGATCGCTCTTATCCTATCAGTAAACTACGGCCTCTTATCCAGGAGCCGGATGATACTGAAACCAAACGTCATGGACTTAAAGCCCGTCTTAAGCCGTGGACGCAGGGGGAAGAGTTTGGCTGGGTGTTCGACAATCGGGAAGACACGTTTGATGTCGATAACCTGGATGTTTTCGGTATTGATGGAACGGAGTTCCTGGATAATAAGGTGCTGGCCAGTGCTGCTTCATTCTATCTCATCTATCGGGTCACTATGCTGGCTGATGGTCGCAGGCTTCTTATCTACATGGATGAGTTCTGGCAATGGATCAATAACGAAGCGTTCAGGGACTTTGTTTACAACAAGCTGAAAACCGGACGTAAACTCGATATGGTGCTTGTCGTAGCCACACAGTCACCGGATGAACTGATTAAATCACCCATTGCGGCAGCGGTTCGTGAGCAATGCGCCACTCATATCTATCTGGCAAACCCGAAAGCCAAACGTAGTGAATATGTTGATGGTTTGCAGGTCAGGGAGCTTTATTTTGACAAAATTAAAGCTATCGATCCGCTGTCCCGCCAGTTCCTTGTTGTTAAGAACCCACAGAGGAAAGGTGAAAGTGATGATTTTGCTGCTTTTGCCAGACTGGAGCTGGGAAAAGCAGCGTATTACTTACCGGTTCTCAGTGCATCAAAACCCCAGTTAGAACTGTTCGATGATATCTGGAAAGAAGGAATGAAGCCGGAAGAGTGGCTTGATACCTATCTGGAACAGGCGAACCTGATTTGAGGAATCACCAATGAAAAAGCAAATTATGGCGGCATTCGTCGCTTCACTGATTGTTATTTCCGGCGCTCAGGCAGGGATACCTGTTGCCATCGACGCCAACCCTGAATGGGCGATTGAAGCCGGACGATGGACAGAACGCCTTAAGCAATGGGCGGAAACGGTAAAACATTACGAAAATCAGATAAATGCGTACAAACAGGAGCTGCTGTCAAAAACGGGTATCCGTGATGTGCAGGGACTGGTGCAGTCCGCACAGTCAGTGAGTCAGGAACTGATGCAGATTTATGATCAGGGGAATGCTTTTATTGACGATTACATTAAAAATCCTGAAGGGGCGTTATCGGAACAGGCCAAATCGTTATTGTCAGATTACAAAGTAACGGATACCTGCCAGAACCTGGGATATTCCGGCGACCTGGTACGGGGATGTGAAGCGACGTTCCTTTCTCAACTGGCAAGCGTGGAATACGGTAACAAGCTGGAGAGCAAGCTTCGTCAGGACAACCAGACGATGAAAGACCTTATTGATCAAGTCAAAAATGCGAAGGATACGAAGGCCACGCAGGATGCAACAAACGCTGTTGCACTTGAACAACTGAAGTTCGAGAAGCTCAAATTTCAGTATCAAATGTATCGCGATAAGCAGCGAGATCTTGCAGAATATAAAGAGAAGATGGCTCAGGCAGCTTTCAGAAAACAGCAACGTGAAGCCGTGCCACCTTCTTACAGAAAAGCTTATATGGCAATGAAATCATATGAGGATGATTAAATGAAAAGTATCGCTACTGCTGGCCTTGTCATTATATCTGTTTTTAGTCTTTCTGGATGTATTGAAGAAACAAAATCGGTTGATTGGTGGCTTGCACATCCGAAGGAGACATACAAAAAATTTGAAGAGTGTCAGAAGTCTGGTAGCGATTCTGATAATTGTAAGAACGTTAAGCGAGCACATTTGTCTTTTGAACGGAGAAAGGCGGTTGGTTTACCAATAAATTGAGGGTGATGTATGGGGATTGTCACTGGTATACCGGATGGTACTGATTTATCAGGTAATGTAACCTCTCCCGCAAATGCGGGAGGTGTTTCTGGATTTGATTCTGATTTTTTTCAGACAACTCATGAAGTTATATTTAATATTCTCAACAAGAGTATATCTGGAAAATTAAGTGAATATTCAGATGTGGCTTATACTCTTGGTAAATATGGAGTTTCTCTGTATGTTTTATGGTATGCTTTTACTGTATTAGCAAGGAAACAACAGACACCTGTACCTGATTTCATCTGGAATATCTGTAGGTTTTACATAATATTGCTTTTTGTTAAGAATACAGGGGGAATACTTTCATCAGCAACAGATGCTATTGATGGATTGAAAAATACATTGGCAGGGGGAGATCCGTGGGTATGGATGGATCAGTTATGGGTGAAGGTTATACAAGTTGCAACTCTTATTTTTGATAAAGATACATCTACTGTGCCTGTTGCCGGTGGGATTGGTGCTTTATTAACTTATGTCGGTGGTGTTTTGGCATTATTGCTTTGTTCTATAGTATTTGCATCTGCTGAATTAACATTACTATTACTTTCTGTCACTGCGCCAATATTTATCATGTGTCTGATGTTTGGTTTACTTCGGCAAATGTTTAATAGCTGGCTACAGCTTAATTTTAGCTCGTTACTGGTTTTTCTATTTGCAGCATTAGCACTAAGAGCTGGGACATGGCAATTAAACATGGCATTAAGTACGTCTATTGCTACAGCATCAGAAAACAATCTTCTTCAAACGGGAGTAACTTCATTAGCTGCTGGCATTTTCATGGCCTGGATTATCTGGCAGGCGAAAAGTTATGCTTCACAGATTGCAGGTGTGGGTGTTGAAGGTGCCATGCAGGGCGCAGCCGCTATGGGGATTGGTGCTGGCGTTTTCGGTGCATCCCGTATGGCGCGTGGCGCACTTGGTATGGGCAGAAATGCCGGTATTGGTGCATGGAAAGGTCTGCGTCGTCAGGAAGGCGGGTTTGGTCAGTCTCCGGGAATAACGGGTAAGACCGCTAACCTGGCCGGACAGGGCGTTAATATTGGTGCCAAAAAGCTTCGTCAGGCAGCTATTGAGAGGGCAAAGAAAATGTATGGAGGGTGATTTAATTATGAGTGTTGATACCATTTTAAATGTTCTTTTCATAATTAACGGGCTTGTCGCGATCTATTTTCTTTGTTCAGACTGAGTCTTCTGTAAATATTAATCTGTTATACAGGTGTTCATATTATGAAACTACTTATTGTGGCTTTCGTGACGCTTTGTCTCGCTGGTTGTCAGGCGTCACATAAACTACCGCCCGTTTCCGGGAAAAGCGAACCTGTTAATTCTGCTGAGGTAATGCAAAATGGAATTTAAACTTCCCGGATTTAAAAATAAAAAAGACGTTACTGACTCATCAGTTTCGTTTGAAGAAAAAAATATTGCACTACAGGAGAGAATGAATCGTATTTATAAATTCGGTGGTATCGGAGGCATGTTAATTGGTGGGCTGTCTTTACTTGCATTAAATGCAGCATTACCACTGAAAACAACAGTTGTTGATGCCTACCTTATCGATAAGGTTACAGGTGTGGCTGAACGTCTGACTTCTGTTAAAAAAGAAAATCTTTCTGAAAACGAAGCCATTGCCCGATATTTTATCACCCAGTATATAAAACATCGTGAAGGTTATAATTTTTTCAGTCTCCAGCATGATTATGATTATGTAATGACTTACAGCGCGGAGAATGTCGCGGCAGATTATAACGCATTATTTAACAGTGAACAGGCACCAAAACTTGTTTATAACAAAGCAGAAAAAACGGCAATGGTTCAGGATAATCCATCTGTCATAATTTCACCTTCGTCACGGACGGATGATAAAGATATCGGTGCGTATATTCGTTTTCGTCTGACCATCAGGGATGTTGCTACCGGACAAACCCGCCAGGAGTTCTGGAATGTTCGCCTGACTTATCGTATCGAACCGCAGGTTGAAATGGTGTCAGGGGAACGTAATAACAATCCTCTTAAGTTCGTTGTAACAAGCTACGTTCGCGATAAAGAAGCCAGAGGTTAATAATATGAAAATGAATAAAGGAGCGTTAATTATGGCGCTTCTGATGGCGGCGCACGTCTGTAATGCTGCTGTTCTTCCTTCAGGCAGTCGCTTTGACCCACGCAATCAGATAGTCAGTTATAACCCCAATAATACCACCATAATTAACAGTGCCGTTGGATACACCACCACACTGGTATTTGATGAAGATGAAACAGTTATCAGTGCCAGAACCGGTTTTCCGCAGGGATGGGCGGTTAATAAAGAAGATAACCTGGTATACCTGGAAGTTCGTCCTGTTAAACAAACTGTTCAGAAAAATAATACGGATGCAAACGGTAACACCTCTTCTGAATCCGTCAGTGTTGCTCTTGACCCGGAAAATGAGCTTGAACGCTGGCGAACGAATCTGTTTGTTCGCACCACGAAACGTAATTACAGCATGGAGCTGAACGCCAGAACGTTCCGACAGCCGGAGAAAATTGCGTTTGTGGTGAATTACCAGTATCCGCAGGAACGCCGGAAGGAACAGGCCGAAATTGAGAAGAAACGCACAGAGGCTCTTGCCAGACGCCTGGAGGAACAGGCAATCAACCGTTCCCTGGAAAATGCGAAATCGCCCCGTAACTGGCAGTACTGGAAGCGGGTTGCTGAAGGCAGCCAGGATATCAGCCCTGATTATGCATATGACGATGGTCGTTATACCTGGTTCGGCTTCAGTCCGTTAAAGAAAATTCCCAGCGTCTTTGTGATGAACGGTATGCAGGAGACTCTTACCAATCCTGTGATTAAACAGAGCGGGAGTTTTACGGCTGTTGGCGTACCGGTTGATAAGCGTTTTGTTTTACGTCTTGGTGAGCAGGTGGTGGGGATTGAGAACCTGGGCTTCGGAAAAGTACGTTTACCAGCCGGAGATACGGTATCCCCGGATGTTAAGAAAGAGGTGATCCAGTGACTGAACAGGAAAATAAAATCCCGACTGCAACCGAAATTGAACAGCAGCTACGGGAACGCAGACAGAAAGAACTGGAACAGGCCGGGAAGACTCCGGAAGAAGAGCCTGGCAAGCCAGCATTGCAGCTTGGTATTGAAAAACTTAAAAAGTCACGTAAAGGGATGATTATCCTCGTCGTGGGTTTTCTTCTGCTTGCTGCCGGTGTTTCTGTTTATTATATCCCGTCCATTATCCGTTCTGTGTCGTCAGGGGATGAGAAACCCGCAAGTCAGCCGCTTGCAACCGGAGCGGCTAAACGTCAGACCGGACTGAGCGAAGATATCGATCCTTTTAATACCGCACAGAAAAAAACAGAGAAACCAGAGGAAGAAAAAGTCATTTCTTCTGAAAAGACTGAACCGCCGGAAAATAAACAGCAGAGCTTCAGCCGTGCACTTGATGTTTCTCTTGATGGCAGCCAGGCAGGAAACAGCAGCAGTTCAGCGGGAACGTCAGTTTCACATACTGCGGCCAGTGAGCCAGAAAGCGATAAAAAGGATGAAGCAAAAGCAACCGCACAGGCTACAGAATCTGCGCCACTGGCGAAAATAACGAAACTTCCATATGACCCAAATTTGTTTATCCCGGAAGGGACATCAATTCCCTGTTCACTGGACAGGCGTTTTGTTTCTGACCTGGCGGGGAAACTGGAATGTACGGTCAACAGCGATATATACAGCGCCAGCGGTAATGTAAAACTTATCGAAAGAGGAACCGCCGCAAAACTGATGTATAAGGCCGGGTCTTTAAATCATGGACAAGGGCGTGTGTTTGTTATGGCTTACAAGCTACGTACCCGCAGTAAGCCTTTTATTGATATTCCCCTGGTTGACTCACAGGCGGCTGGCGCGTTAGGCGAAGCCGGTGCTTCTGGCTGGATTGACACTCATTTCAGTGAACGTTTTCTTGGTGCAATGATGGTCGGGATGATACCGGATTTAAGTCAGGCCGCCAGTGGTATTGCACAGAACAACAGGGACAGCCAGACGGACTATACAGCTAACAGCCGCCAGGCTTTTGCTGATATAGCACGCGAAGCATTTTCTAATAGTGTGAATATCCCGCCAACGCTTTATAAAAATCAGGGAGAAATTATTACTCTGATTGTCGGTCAGGATCTGGATTTTTCAGGTATTTATAAACTGAAAATGAAAGGGGGTTAATGTGAATAACGAAAACAGACATCTGATTTATGATGTGGTTAACGACTATTTTTATCACTGGCTGAATGAGATTGATGGTGTCACGGAAATCGCTGTTAACCGACCAGGAGAAATATTTATAAAGGTCAGGGGAAAGTGGCAATGGTATGAACAAAAGATGAGTTACAGTGATTGTCTTTCTTTTGCATCCACACTGGCTGATTTTCATGACGGCGGTTCAGTGACTCCTGAATATCCCCTGCGTTCTGCTACGCTTCCGGGTGGAGAGCGTGTTCAGGTTGTGATCCCACCGGCAACTGAAAAAGATACTGTTTCTATAACAATCCGTAAGCCGTCAGGTATTTTTATCAGTCATGACAAATTTATAAAACAGGGCTTTTATTCACGCGTCGGTGGTTTAAGTGGTGACTCCGTTATGGAAGATAATATTTCTGCTTTAATCACTTCCGGATATTTTGAACGGGTTATACCTGAATCACTGAGTCAGGGGAAAACGATAGTTTTCTGTGGAGGGACGGGGTCAGGTAAAACCACCTTTGCAAATGCCTGTCTGGAATATATACCGCATCATCTGCGGTGTATTTCTATTGAAGATACTGATGAGGCAAAATTCAGATTCCATAAAAACCATGTAAAACTTTACTATCCGGCAGAGGGTGAGAGTAAGGTTATTACCTCAGCGAGTCTTCTGCGTTCCTGTTTTCGTATGAATCCGGACAGGATTCTGATGACAGAAATCAGGGGAGCTGAGGCATGGGATTTTCTGAAAGCATCGAGTTCAGGCCATGCAGGAAACATTACCACCGTTCACGAAAGTAGTCCTGAATATGCCGTGCTTGGGATTGTCCAGCGATGTTATATGAATCCTGAATGTCAGAATCTACCATTCAATGTCATTTTAAGACGTGTACTGAGTAATATTGATATTATCATGAGTATTAAATACCTTGATGATGAAGATTTTCGGTTCGCTTCCGGTATTTACTACAAACAACTTCATTTTGATGACTATTTCAGAAAACTGAAGGAGTGATTATGTCTTTAAAACTCCCCGATAAAGGCCAGTGGGCTTTTATCGGTCTGGTTATGTGTCTCGTGACATATTATACTGGTTCTGTTGCTGTTTACTTCCTGAACGGAAAAACGCCGCTTTATATATGGAAAAATTTTGATTCCATGCTCCTGTGGCGAATAATAACAGAGAGTAATATACGGACAGATATCAGGTTAACCGCTATCCCCTCTCTTTTATCAGGTATGGTTTCGTCTCTCATCGTGCCTGTTTTTATTATCTGGCAACTGAATAAAACGGATGTTGCTCTTTATGGTGACGCGAAGTTTGCCAGTGATAATGATTTAAGAAAATCGAAACTTCTGAAATGGGAGAAAGAAAACGATACTGATATTCTCGTCGGGGCATATAAAGGTAAATACCTGTGGTATACCGCACCAGATTTTGTATCACTTGGCGCAGGAACCCGCGCAGGTAAAGGTGCCGCCATTGGTATCCCTAATCTTCTGGTCAGAAAACACTCTCTGATTGCGTTAGATCCAAAACAGGAATTGTGGAAAATCACCAGTAAGGTGCGTGAAATACTGCTGGGTAATAAAGTTTATCTGCTCGACCCTTTCAACAGTAAAACACACCAGTTTAATCCCCTTTTCTATATTGATTTAAAAGCGGAGAGTGGGGCTAAGGATCTGCTTAAACTGATTGAAATTCTGTTTCCGTCTTATGGCATGACAGGGGCAGAAGCGCACTTTAATAATCTTGCGGGTCAATACTGGACAGGACTGGCTAAGTTACTTCATTTCTTTATTAACTATGAGCCGTCCTGGCTTAATGAGTTCGGGCTTAAACCCGTTTTCTCAATCGGTTCTGTCGTCGACTTGTACAGCAATATTGACCGGGAACTGATACTCAGTAAGCGGGAAGAACTGGAGGGAACAAACGGGCTTGATGAAAACGCGTTGTATCATTTGCGCGATGCCCTGACCAAAATCAGGGAATATCACGAAACGGAAGATGAACAGCGTTCAAGCATTGATGGTTCTTTCCGTAAGAAAATGAGCCTGTTTTATCTCCCAACCGTTCGTAAATGTACTGATGGTAATGATTTCGATCTCCGTCAGTTGCGACGGGAAGATATCACTGTTTATGTCGGTGTTAATGCGGAAGATATATCTCTGGCTTACGATTTTCTGAACCTGTTTTTCAACTTCGTTGTTGAAGTGACATTGCGTGAAAATCCTGATTTTGATCCCACCTTGAAACATGACTGCCTGATGTTTCTTGATGAGTTCCCTTCGATTGGTTATATGCCAATTATTAAAAAGGGATCAGGGTATATTGCAGGTTTCAAACTTAAACTGCTGACAATTTATCAGAATATCAGTCAGCTAAATGAAATCTATGGTATTGAGGGAGCCAAAACACTGATGAGTGCTCATCCCTGCCGTATTATCTATGCTGTCAGCGAAGAGGATGATGCCGCGAAGATATCAGAAAAACTTGGGTATATTACCACTACATCAAAGAGCACAAGCAAGAGCCGGGGACGATCAACTTCACAGGGCGAATCAGAAAGTGAAGCCCGAAGAGCACTGGTGCTTCCACAGGAACTGGGAACGCTGGACTTTAAAGAAGAGTTTATCATCCTGAAGGGGGAGAACCCTGTTAAAGCAGAAAAGGCACTTTATTACCTTGATCCGTATTTTATGGACAGGTTAATGAAGGTCAGTCCTAAACTGGCATCATTGACGATGGAACTAAATAAGACGAAAAAAATATTTGGTGTGAAAGGGCTTAAATATCCGTCAAAAGAAAAAATGCTCTCCGTAGGAGAGCTGGAGTCTGAGGTTTTGCTATGAAAAAAATACTTATGATCAGTATTCTTGTCCTCACAGCCTGTTCCTCTCCACCTGAACCGCCACAGGTTGAATGGGAAAAAACGCCTGAAGTTATGAATACACAAATAATGAACTGGAAACCAACATCCGGTGTTATTAAATCAGATAATATAAATTCTTCATGGAGTAAGGTGTTGCCTGATTTTAAACCAGAAAACCGTCTTTACGATGATTCTGTTTTTTATGCCGTTGCCCATTCTGAAAAAATAGTTGTAAGGACATCTTCTTTTGATAATTACTGGTCAGCGAAAGACTGGCTAAGAAAAAATGGTGCAACAGGTGTTATTGAATATCAGCCACTAAAAAGATGGTTGAATAATGACTATGTTGAAATTTATCTGTCAAGAATAAATATTCAGAGGTTACTATGAAAAGGATATGCAAAGGTCTAATCGTAATTTTTACTGTGTCCTTGTTTACAGCGCCAACGTATGCGGCTGATCCCTGTAAATCCGTTTTTTGTCTTTATGGTAAAGCTGTCGGTAGTAGCGGAGGGAGTGAGTGCAGTAGTGCAGAAAAGGATTTTTTTAAAAATGTTGAAAAGAAAAAGGGGAAAATCCGCTGGGGTAAAACATTTGATCTCCGTAAGAATTTTTTTAATCAGTGTTCAACTGCAGACCCGGCTGCAATCTCACTGATCATGAGTAAGTTTGGTCGCGTCAGAGGCTGATTAAAACCTGATACCCGCGCCAACGGGTATCAGGGGACTGCAAGTATCACATACCGCGCCAACGGAATGTGATGATTAGTTACAATCACTGAGGTTAGAAATGAAAGTAACCAAATCTATTATAGCTGTTTTATTGTGCTTATCTGCTGGTAGTGCATATGCAGATTGTGAGTATTACCTTACAGGTAACAAGGAAACTCTTAATATTTCGGATTGTGTTGATGGTGTAAAAGGCATAGCCAATAGTGCGCTGTCAAACTCACAGAATGCTCAAAATGTTGCAAATGGTGCTGCTTCTACAGCCCAAAATGCGCAGTCTGTCGCGAATACTGCTGCGTCTACTGCGCAAAACGCGCAAACAGCCGCGAATAAAGCTCAGGCAACAGCAAATGAGGCTAATTCAGCGGCCCAAAATGCACAGAACACAGCGAATACGGCGCAAAATACAGCGAACTCTGCTAATACGGTTGCTCAAAATGCTCAATCGACAGCTAACCAGGCAATCCAGGATGCGGCAGAAAAAGCCGAAGCGGCAGAAAAGAACGCAAACAACTATACAGACAATAAAATTACAGATGCTAAAAATGAACTGAATACGAATATTGATAGTGCGAAGAATGACGCGATCAATTCGTCGAACAGCTACACCGACAGCAAAATCAGTGATGCGAAGACGGAACTGAACGCCAATATTGATAAGGCGAAGAATGACGCGATCAGTTCATCCAACAGTTACACTGACAATAAAATCAGTGATACGAAAACGGAGCTGAACGCCAGTATCGACAAGGCAAAGAACGACGCGATCAGCTCATCAAATAGCTACACTGACAATAAAATCAGTGACACGAAGACGGAGCTGAATGCCAGTATTGACAAGGCGAAGAACGACGCGATCAGTTCATCAAATAGCTACACTGACAATAAAATCAGTGACACGAAAACAGAGCTGAATACCAATATCAACAATGCAAAAAATGAGGCAATCAGCACATCAAACAACTATACGGATAAGAAATATCAACAAGGTATCAGTTATACCAATGAAAAATATGAGCAAAGCATACAGTATGCTCAAAATGCAGCCGATAAAGCTGAACAAAATGCGAATAACTATACAGATAACCGATTCAGTCAGTTAAGCAATCAGTCAAATCAGCGGTTCGAACAATTAAACAGTAAAATTGAACGTGCGGAAAAACGCCTTAATGCCGGTATTGCAGGTGTAACAGCAATATCATCAATCCCGTATGTTGCTGAAAATAGTTTCTCATATGGTATTGGTGTTGGTAATTATCAGAATGGAAATGCGATTGCAGCAGGCATTCAATATAAAACGTCATTAAACACAAACGTGCGCCTTAATGTTTCATGGGATTCATCTCATAACACTGTACTTGGCGCAGGTTTTGCGGGTGGCTGGTAATAAATTATCTATGTGAAAGGAGATGAAAATGAAACCATTAGTTTATGCAATGATTCTGTCACTGACGACCTTTTCTGCTTTTGCAAAACAGAACTCGGCTAACAGTCAGAAAACTGGTGCAAGTAATATTGAAAGACAAAGCTATGAGAATACCGATGCGGGGAAAAAACAAGCTGAATGGATGAAAGGTAAATTGGTTAAATCTGATTGTTCTCCTGCCATGAATCGTATTGGCTGGTCAGAAGGTTGTAAGTAATCATCAATGATAACCTCGCAGATTCCAGATTTTAATCTGGATTTTGCGGGGTTGAACAACCGAAGGGCGTTAGTATTTTATGAAAATTATATTAATAACATTTATTTTTCTGTTTACTGTTTTTCAGTCTGCAAATGCAGGTGGAATACCTGGTGTTTTCACATTAAACCTGGAAATCCAGGGGAAAGTTATTCGTGTTCTCGATGGCGATACCATCGAAGTTTTACAGGACAAACAGGACAAAAAGCCTGTCAGGATTCGCCTGGCAAACATCGATGCACCGGAGAAAAAACAGGCTTTCGGGCGCTGGTCAGCAAATCAGCTTAAAGCTCTGCTTGCAGCACAGCCTGTTACTGTGACGTATACGCAGAGAGACCGCTACGGACGCATTATCGGTCGTGTGTTCACGACGAACGGCACAGATGCCAGCCGCTTTATGGTTAAGTCTGGTGCTGCATGGGTATATGAACGTTACAACGCGGATGAGTTATTACCGGCTCTGCAACGGGAAGCGCAGGAACAAAAACGAGGTTTATGGGCTGACAGTAATCCGGTTCCACCGTGGGAATGGCGACATAAACAGAACTGACGCGCGTTGCTTGTCCAACCCCTCCACTACCTTAAATAAATTTCAGGCAGTGTCACGGTTTTAAATATACATGGTGCGCTTATGGGTAAATTAACTCTGGTAGAGCAGGCTTTACGGCTTCACAAAGAATATTACGGTGAAGATAATTTTGGAACTGTCGTAAAGGATTGTGATTACTATCCTAAAGTGGCAGAGATTTTTATAAATAGAAAGAATCGTAAAATTTATTCGAATCTGGATATCGAACCTGTTGCTTCAACCGTTATTCATACGGGAAGTAGCCCTGTTATGGCTAAAGCCGGGAGAATTAAAAAACTTATGTTCAAAGATGGTTCTGGTGCATACAGGATTCATCTTGGTCAAAATGAAGTTGTTCATATTATTCGCTTCATTCTTAACTCTAAAGTCAGGATGGAGTACGCCGTTGGGACTACTAAAAGTATGTCAATGCTCCACAATCTTTGCGAGGCAGGACGCGCTAAATTAAACCGCTCATTACCACGTAAAGGTATCTGGAAACTTGGGTACTATGATGGTGTTTATTATCACGGTAAGGCAAGAAAGGAGGAAATTGAAAATGCTATGCGTTTCTCAGTTCATCCAAAATTTGACGAGCTGGAAAACGACTTTAATCAGTTCTTTTCTGATATTGATTTCTATACCCGGTATGGTCAGTCAGGTATGCGTAAAGTGCTCTTCACTGGCCCCCCAGGAACAGGCAAGACAACTATCGCAAAAGCTTTGGGGGCAAAGTATCAGGATAAGTATGTTTTTGTTTATGCCGATGATTACTTTAAAGATGTTTGCTACGCCGCTGCTCAGAAGAAAATACCCGTCATTATTATAGCTGAAGAGGTTGATGAACTTTATCGGGCTGATGCCGGAACGTTAAGTTTTCTTGATGGAGCTGATACACCGCGAAATGTCGCAGGTACATATGTGATCTTTTCTACAAACTATCCAAAACGCATCGACCCACGTATTAGGAAACGTCCAGGTCGAATTGACAGGATAATCTCTGTAGGTGCTTTCAGAACCAAAGCTGCTGCCGCTTGCGCCAAAATGTACTTACCAGAAGATGTAGAAATTGACCTTAAAGAGCTTGGCGCAGTGCTGGACAGAACGACTCCGGCTGAAATCAAGGAAATTATTAATATCGCAATCGGAATGATTCGCGGAACCAAAAATGAATTATCAGTGGATGTAATAAAAAATGCTCGTGCCTTTTTGAAAGGAACCCTTGATCTGAGCGTGCAGGAAGCAGATGAAGATATAGAGGAAAGGGAAGAGCTTTATAAAAAGAACGGGGCGCAACCTGACTATTTAAGTTACCTGGAGGATTAACACATGCAATATGCATTAGTTGATGCGCTGGAACGAAAATTTTTGCTGGATGCTCTTGAATTTGGTGTTCTGAAGGACTGGAAAGAAAATCCGGTAAAAGAACTTCCTGATATTGATGAATCTGTTCACCCCTTCCATGTCTGCTATGGTGGATATTTATTAAATCCTGGTGTTTCAGATTCAGATATTAGCAGAAAAATAAAAGACCAGACAGGATTCTGGCTGGCAGCTATTGATGATACCCGCATAGATTGTCATTCAATAGCTTATTATGATATTCACACCCTCCCTTTGATTTCGTGTGGACATCAAAAGATAGTTCCTTTTGCCGCATTAATAAAAGCTGATGAATGCATCATTTCAAAAATTGCTTCATATTCTGGTTTTGCTGTAACAGCCTTTTTGAGAATTAAAGACCAGGATATCGCAACGAATATACTTAACCGTGAGGGAATTTTTGCCTTTAATGGCTGTGAGCGCAGATTCAGACAACCTGTAAGTGAAGATAACTGGCAACAGGCAGTATCAGAAGAACGCGCTATTCGTTGTGCAAACAGATTAATTAAATGTAAAGGATAACAAAATGAGACTTTTTATCGCAGAAAAACCCGCAGTAGCAAATGATATTGTTAAGGCACTTGGTGGCAATTTTACCCGCCATGATGGCTGGTTTGAAAGTGATAACGCCATTGTGACTAACTGTTTTGGTCATATTATCGAATCACAACCGCCGGAAAACTATAATCCTGAATACAAAGCCTGGAAGGTTGAAACGCTTCCTTTACGTCTTTATCCCGTGAAGTATCAGCCTGTTGAAAGTGCAGCAAAACAGGTTAAAACGATTCTCGAGCTTATCAGACGTGGAGACGTGACTGAAATTGTTCACGCTGGCGATCCTGATGATGAGGGACAGCTACTTGTTGATGAAGTCCTGGAATATGCAGGAAACGCAAAACCCGTAAAGCGCGTTCTGATAAACGACAACACGCTTCCGGCAGTGAAAAAGGCACTGGCAAATCTTAAAGATAATCGTGATTTCAAAGGGCTTTACCTTAAGGCGCTGGCGCGTTCAGTTGCCGATGCCGTCTATGGATTCTCCATGACGCGTGCTTACACCATTCCTGCAAAAGCCAGAGGATATCAGGGCGTTCTGTCTGTCGGGCGCGTCCAGACGCCCGTTCTTGGCCTGATTGTGAATCGTACCCGTGCTAACCAGAACCATAAATCCAGTTTTTACTACACCATGACCGGAGTCTTTCAGCGAGGTGCTGATGTTATCAGGGCGAACTGGAAGCCAGGGGAATTTGCTCCGCTGACAGACCGTAAATTACTTGATAAAGCGTGGGCAGACGGAACGGCAGCATCCCTTGCAGGAAAACCGGCTACAGTTGAAGCGGCAGCAACTGATGATAAAAAAACGGCTGCGCCGTTGCCGTTTAACCTGGTCAGGCTCCAGCAATACATGAACAAAAAGTTCAAAATGACGGCACAAAAAACGCTGGATATTACGCAACAATTACGTGAAAAATATAAAGCGATTACTTATAACCGCTCTGATTGCTCATATCTTTCTGATGAACAATTCAGCGAAGCGCCGCAGGTTATCGATGCCCTGAAATCAGTCTTTCCTCAGTCGCTGGATATTGATTCTGCACGTAAAAGCAAAGCGTTTAACAGTGAAAAGGTGACTGCGCATACTGCTATAATCCCGACCGTCAGTGTGCCTGATGTTAACGCACTCAGCACCGACGAGCGCAATGTTTACCTGGCGATCGCACAACACTATCTTGTTCAGTTCATGCCTGAAAAAGCATACCAGGAAGTATCGGTTGCCATTCAGTGTGGTGATGAGTCGTTCTATGCCCGTGCCAGAAAAACAACAGACAGCGGATTTGAGGCGTTTCTTGGCGCGGAAACCACAGACGTAGGTGAATCAGAAGATAATGATGATTCCGCTTTTGAACTGCTCTGTAAAATTCGCACTGGAGAAACACTGACGACAAAAGAAGTTGTTGTTAATGAGAAGAAAACAACACCGCCGCCGTTATTCACCGAAGCTTCCTTGCTTGCTGCGCTTGTTCGTGTCGCGGATTTTGTCACTGATCCAACGATTAAAAAATTGTTGAAGGATAAGGATAAAGACAAAAAAGATGAACATGGCGGTATTGGTACGCCAGCGACACGCGCTGCCATTCTGGAAACGCTGAAGAAGAGAAACTATATCACGCTCGAAAAAGGGAAACTTATTCCGACTGATACCGGATGTGCGCTTATTGATGCCCTGCCAGGTATAGCGGTTAATCCTGATATGACAGCATTATGGTCTGAAAAACAGTCTGCCATTGAAAATGGCGACCTGACGGTTGAACAGTTTATTAATGAGTTGTACGGTGAACTGACAGGCATGATTTCTGATGTTGAGCTGGGCGAGATGAAGATTGAACCCGCTGCGCCAGCAGGGCAGTTTCAACGCCTGGACTCTCCCTGCCCTTCCTGTGGTAAGCATATTGTTATCAGGCCAAAAGGTTATTTCTGTACCGGATGTGAATTTAAAATCTGGAGTGAGTTTTCTGGTAAGAAAATCATCCAGGCACAGGCCGAAAAACTGGTTAAATCAGGGAAAACCGATTTGATTAAGGGATTTAAAAAGAAAAGTGGTGGAACGTATGATACAGTTCTTGTCCTTGAGGATAAGAAAACAGGGAAGCTGGGTTTTCCGGCAAGGGCTAAGAAGTGAAAACAAAGCAGGAATGGCTTTTTCAGTTAAGAAAATGTACATCAAGAGATACTCTTGAAAAAGTTATTGAGATTAACCGTTACAAGCTGCCTTTATCAGAATCAGAGGCATTTTATTCTGCCGCAGACCATCGCCGCGCAGAACTGGTTATGAATAAACTTTATGATAAGGTTCCTTCTGGCGTCTGGAAGTACGTCCACTAAACAAGAGGATTAATTATGAGCGAACTGACTAAAGAAGATGAATACGGCATTATCAGCCGGACTATGATGAATATTCGTTCATTGCGTGTGTTTGCCCGTGAGATTGATTTTGAGCAGTTGCTCGAAATGCAGGAAAAGCTCAACGTTGTTATTGAAGAACGTCGTGAAGATGCTGAACGTGAAGCGGCTGAACGAGCAGAGCGTGAACGGAAACGTCAGGAACTGCTTCAGTTAATCGCCGGAGAGGGTTTCTCACCGGAAGAACTGCTTGGTCTGTCCGAAGAAGCACCAAAATCACGTAAAAAAACGTTACCAAAAGCGCCACCCAAGTATCAATTTGAAGAAAATGGTGAAACGAAATACTGGTCTGGTCGTGGACGTGCGCCAAAACCGATTGATGAAGCGTTGAAAGCCGGGCGTTCTCTGGAAGATTTTCGTATCAATAAGAGTTTGAACGGAGTAACAGATGAGCAGTAATATGGCAAGGATATAGTTTTATATCATCATTTTGTTAAGGAAGAAAATCCATGAGTAATACATCCTACAAACAAATTATCCCTGCGACAGACTGGTATTTCCGTCACGATAATGTCTCCGGTGTGGCAGGAAAGTCAACAGTATACCAACTGGCTGCATGGGCGCTTAAAGAAAATGGTGAGGTAGTTGGTCTGGTGACGGTTCGTGATGATAATGGGCGTCCTAAACTGGTTACTCCTCCCCCTGTCCCTGGTGATTATTTGCATAAAGAACAACTCACCGATGATGAAAAAGAGTGGGCGAAGAGACGCTAAACTATATTCATATAAAGCCTCTGTTCTAGAGGCTTTATTAGCATGTTTAGTTGCACTGGAGTTGATAATGGCCTCAATGCACAAATTGAGGTAAATTTATATTGGTTTTACTTTTTCGTTGCTCGTTTCTCGTCTTATTATATTTAAATGATAATTGTAATTGTATAATATTTTATTATTCTTGAATTGTCTGAGCCTGATATTTTTCAATAATAATGTTATTGATTCCTAAATCTGATAGCAGATAAGATGTTACAATTGTTTTTAGGTAGTTTCCAATTTTAACATAATCACCAATCGTCAATATGTTCATTAACTCCTTTTTGCGGTCAACATGTGCTAATTCATTTCTGAGTGTGGCAATATTTTCACCAATAGATTTATTGTTGAATTTCTTAAAAAATAGCTCTATCTCTTGAATAAGAAACAAACTTGCATATTCATTAATGGGTTTCATGTATTTTTCATTTTTTGAGCCACCTATTGTTTTGTTTATTGCTTCTAACTGAGTCGCAAACAATATAATATCAGTATGAGCTTGATGCAGTGTTCGAAAGCCTGTTTCATACTGATATGTTATTATCAATGGCATATATCTTTCTGCTATTTTGAACCATTTGCAGAATATCTTTCCAAGATTAATATGCTTCCTGTTTATTGGAAGGAGTTGATGTTTTATTTCCCTCAGCGCCAGGTCAATAGTTCTTTGTTCAAACCCCGTTGTTAAGAGACATGGTGTCTTCGAACCATTTCCCTTGAACTTTATGTTTATTTCTTCAGGAAGAGTCGGTTTGTTCAGAAGAATTGAAAATAACCCGGAAATATCCCAGCACTTTGATATGTGGTCTTTTATTCCTAAATCATTAGATGATTTTATCCTAAAGTAGAAAATAAGTTCTTTTCTAATTGAGAAAAAAGCATCTGGATATAATTCTTTTGTCTTTTTTAGTTGATGAGTTATGTTATCCAGTGCGGCTTTGTTTTGGCAATTTATTATGTTTAATAGATCATCATCAATTACGCTAAAAGATACATGGTTGACAAGTTGAAGAGTCCAATGGTTTCCTTTTGCGATAAACATTGGATGTTCTAAATGTTTCAATTGAGTGAAAAAACCGTGAGGGTGGATAAATTCTTGCAATCCGTGCAAGGATAAATCACAATATTCTATCTTTGAGTCGGGGGCATAAAAATCATTGAATAGCATTATGGGAAATCCATGCCTTCCAGTATGGATAATCCCTTTACCAAAATGAATATTCCCTTGTGTGAAATCAAATTTCCCAATTAGAGTACATCTTTCTCCAGTATTTAAGACTCCATATAATATTTCACATGTTCTGGGGCTTTCACTGTCAGAAATACAATAATCTAGAATCAGACCATGGTACGGTGAATATTCAATTCGTGCAGAAAATCTTCCTTTGTTATCATCAAGTTGGTGCCAAAATTCACCATGAAAAAAGTATTCTTTTGTTAGTTCGTATTTTTTTGTTGCCATGTACTGCTCCATTTGTTTCTGAGAATCCTTCAGAATAGTAAAAATACTACTCAAAACTCGTCTTCAAGATCTCTGGCTATCTGCTCATTCTCATGATGCTCAACAGCATCACTGATCAAATTCATCATGTTATTAAGAAACTCCTCTACAACTTTAAACGCATCATTGAGCGTAGCTGTATTGAATGTATGTATCTTTTCATCCGTTGTTTTCGTTTTCCCGTTACGATGAACTATGTCATGCCTCAGTTTCATCAATTCATTGATATTTTTGAGTGGAAAACGTGGATATTGCTTAGGTTGCAGGACTGCTTTATATATTTCAACTACCAGTTGGATTCTATGATAAAGAATATCTGAAAGGTACTCCTGTACATATTTGTTTGCATTAGACTCTTTATTTATCAACTCAGATAGAGAGATATTCTTTGCTTTCAGTTCATTTATGTTTCTTATGGCATTTTCTACATATCTGTTATGTGACAATACAACGCTTTTAATCATTTCGCTAAGACAGTTTTCCATTATTGTCACAATGTATGCGATTTTCATTTTTATGAAAACTTCACTTGTAGATTGTTTTCCCTCTTCTTTTATTTGTTCTAAAAGGTTTATTGCTATTTTATAAATTTCTGTATGTGGATGCTGTTTTAACCATTTTTCGTTTTCATATTCTTCCATAGCCATATCAGAAAGAAAGTCCTGATACTCGTCATAGTCCTTTTCAAGTAACTGCCATTCTTCAGAATCCTCCTCAAGATCTGGGCTGGAAAGCCGTTCTCGTATCCATTCCTCACGGCGACTTTCCTCGACTTGCATAACCCAATCTTTTGTAGCTCCCACAATACCCTCCTTATGTTCATTGCTAATATCAATAGTCACTTTATCGGAGACTACGTGAAAAATCTTCTCCGTTCCCCCTGCTTTTTTATCAGATTTCACGCAGCGTACCGCCGCTACTGTATCCATCAAAAAAACTGATAGCTTTTTAATCATCTTTTGTGCTGCAACTTACTGAAAAAAAGGATTAATGGAAACGCCGATAACGGCATTGATCTGTTGGCCAACGCGACCGGCAGCATTGGACTTAACAAAAAAACTGAAAGAAAATCCCCCAAATGAAGGGAAAAAACGGAAGAACAGTCGAACGACAGGCACAAAAAAACCCGACTGGTAATCGGGCTTTTTCGTGTTTTCCAGTCCTGAGTTGGTGGCTCTGACTGGAGGAAGATACTCTACATCCAACATCCACAATATTATGGCACTAGACACCAGTTGTCTAGTTTGACTTCAGATTGTCTGTCAATGGCCATTTCTTTAAATGAATTTTATGCGTGCATCTGTATAATCTTTGTGTTGGCGCTGTACAGTGTGCCTCCCTTGCTTCTAAACCCTGCGCTATCTGGGTATGAACGAATTAAAGTCCTGGCTGAACAAACAGGTGGTGCTGTGTTCAGTGCTCTGGCAGGGGGAAGGTACTCTACATCCAACAATGTGAGAGAGCCGTTGTGACAGGCGATGTATGAGCAAGCAACGGCAACTTCCTCCAGTATCAACCTGGAGAAACGGATGATTAACCTGTTAATCATCGTTCTCAGGGCTGTGGTCGCCGTTGCAAACGCGCTGATTGCAGTTCTGGAACTGATCCGTCAGTTCATCGATTGATGACTGCGGAAACGTAACTAAGGGCAGGAAGTGCACCGCTTCCTGCCCTTTAACAAAGGAGGATTTATGGATTTTATGAGCATTTTGGGGCGCTGTTTACTTCTTCCTTTCCCTGTTGCGATGTTTGTCGGTTGCCTGTTTCCAGGCATCGATGATCGTTTTACTGGAATGTTCATGAGTTTTATTGTCGGTTGTCTATCGTGGTATATCACCAAGCCAAAACCGCAAAAGGCTGAGGTCGCGTAAGCGGCCTTTTATTTTGATATTCATTAGTTACAACATTCAATTTGCTTTTTAAAAATATCCACCTCAGCACCTCCCTAATAAATAACGTCAGCCCGTTTATTGGGGTCAGTTTGGATATCGAAAATTATTGTACGTTAAGCTCATTTTTTATCATTTCTGGTTTTTTTGGAAACGTAATATTCTGGATGTTAAGACGGTCATGCGGGGACATTGAACACAGATAATCATGTCCAGGTACGAACGTCCCATATAGAGTGTGAGCATTGATCGTGCTGTATTTTCGTTTATAGTAGATAGATTCTGTATCATACAGAGCACGTGGTCAGCACTAAAGTACATTACGCTGACTTATTCTGTTCACTGAGGGCTGAGTACCTGCTTTCAAGGATTTATCTGCTGAATCATGCGGGTAATGACTCCAACTTATTGATAGTGTTTTATGTTCAGATAATGCCCGATGACTTTGTCATGCAGCTCCACCGATTTTGAGAACGACAGCGACTTCCGTCCCAGCCGTGCCAGGTGCTGCCTCAGATTCAGGTTATGCCGCTCAATTCGCTGCGTATATCGCTTGCTGATTACGTGCAGCTTTCCCTTCAGGCGGGATTCATACAGCGGCCAGCCATCCGTCATCCATATCACCACGTCAAAGGGTGACAGCAGGCTCATAAGACGCCCCAGCGTCGCCATCGTGCGTTCACCGAATACGTGCGCAACAACCGTCTTCCGGAGCCTGTCATACGCGTAAAACAGCCAGCGCTGGCGCGATTTAGCCCCGACGTATCCCCACTGTTCGTCCATTTCCGCGCAGACGATGACGTCACTGCCCGGCTGTATGCGCGAGGTTACCGACTGCGGCCTGAGTTTTTTAAATGGCGGAAAATCGTGTTGAGGCCAACGCCCATAATGCGGGCGGTTGCCCGGCATCCAACGCCATTCATGGCCATATCAATGATTTTCTGGTGCGTACCGGGTTGAGAAGCGGTGTAAGTGAACTGCAGTTGCCATGTTTTACGGCAGTGAGAGCAGAGATAGCGCTGGTGTCCGGCAGTGCTTTTGCCGTTACGGGGGGTCTGACGCTCAGTGGAACGAAAACTCACGTTAAGGGATTTTGGTCATGAGATTATCAAAAAGGATCTTCACCTAGATCCTTTTAAATTAAAAATGAAGTTTTAAATCAATCTAAAGTATATATGAGTAAACTTGGTCTGACAGTTACCAATGCTTAATCAGTGAGGCACCTATCTCAGCGATCTGTCTATTTCGTTCATCCATAGTTGCCTGACTCCCCGTCGTGTAGATAACTACGATACGGGAGGGCTTACCATCTGGCCCCAGTGCTGCAATGATACCGCGAGACCCACGCTCACCGGCTCCAGATTTATCAGCAATAAACCAGCCAGCCGGAAGGGCCGAGCGCAGAAGTGGTCCTGCAACTTTATCCGCCTCCATCCAGTCTATTAATTGTTGCCGGGAAGCTAGAGTAAGTAGTTCGCCAGTTAATAGTTTGCGCAACGTTGTTGCCATTGCTGCAGGCATCGTGGTGTCACGCTCGTCGTTTGGTATGGCTTCATTCAGCTCCGGTTCCCAACGATCAAGGCGAGTTACATGATCCCCCATGTTGTGCAAAAAAGCGGTTAGCTCCTTCGGTCCTCCGATCGTTGTCAGAAGTAAGTTGGCAGCAGTGTTATCACTCATGGTTATGGCAGCACTGCATAATTCTCTTACTGTCATGCCATCCGTAAGATGCTTTTCTGTGACTGGTGAGTACTCAACCAAGTCATTCTGAGAATAGTGTATGCGGCGACCGAGTTGCTCTTGCCCGGCGTCAACACGGGATAATACCGCACCACATAGCAGAACTTTAAAAGTGCTCATCATTGGAAAACGTTCTTCGGGGCGAAAACTCTCAAGGATCTTACCGCTGTTGAGATCCAGTTCGATGTAACCCACTCGTGCACCCAACTGATCTTCAGCATCTTTTACTTTCACCAGCGTTTCTGGGTGAGCAAAAACAGGAAGGCAAAATGCCGCAAAAAAGGGAATAAGGGCGACACGAAAATGTTGAATACTCATACTCTTCCTTTTTCAATATTATTGAAGCATTTACCAGGGTTATTGTCTCATGAGCGGATACATATTTGAATGTATTTAGAAAAATAAACAAATAGGGGTTCCGCGCACATTTCCCCGAAAAGTGCCACCTGACGTCTAAGAAACCATTATTATCATGACATTAACCTATAAAAATAGGCGTATCACGAGGCCCTTTCGTCTTCAAGAATTTTATAAACCGTGGAGCGGGCAATACTGAGCTGATGAGCAATTTCCGTTGCACCAGTGCCCTTCTGATGAAGCGTCAGCACGACGTTCCTGTCCACGGTACGCCTGCGGCCAAATTTGATTCCTTTCAGCTTTGCTTCCTGTCGGCCCTCATTCGTGCGTTCTAGGATCCTCCGGCGTTCAGCCTGTGCCACAGCCGACAGGATGGTGACCACCATTTGCCCCATATCACCGTCGGTACTGATCCCGTCATCAATGAACCGGACTGCCACGCCCTGAGCGTCAAATTCCTTTATCAGTTGGATCATATCGGCAGTGTCGCGGCCAAGACGGTCGAGCTTCTTAACCAGAATGACATCACCTTCCTCCACCTTCATCCTCAGCAAATCCAGCCCTTCCCGGTCTGTTGAACTGCCGGATGCCTTATCGGTAAATATACGGTTTGCTTTCACACCTGCGTCTTTGAGTGCTCTGACCTGAAGATCAAGAGACTGCTGACTGGTTGAGACCCGAGCGTAACCAAAAAGTCGCATAAAAATGTACCTTAAATCGAATATCGGACAACTCATGTCTATTATTACAAATTTACGATTTAATAGACATATTAATGTAACAGTTTTACGATGTCCGATAATTTATAACATTTCGTACGGTTGGAAAAATGTTACTAAATGCCCGTCAGGCAGGGAGGCCGATATGCCCGTTGACTTTCTGACCACTGAGCAGACTGAAAGCTATGGCAGATTCACCGGTGAACCGGATGAGCTTCAGCTGGCACGATATTTTCACCTTGATGAAGCAGACAAGGAATTTATCGGAAAAAGCAGAGGTGATCACAACCGTCTGGGCATTGCCCTGCAAATTGGATGTGTCCGTTTTCTGGGCACCTTCCTCACCGATATGAATCATATTCCTTCCGGCGTCCGGCATTTTACCGCCAGACAGCTCGGGATTCGTGATATCACCGTTCTTGCAGAATACGGTCAGAGGGAAAATACCCGCCGTGAGCATGCAGCGCTGATACGTCAGCACTATCAGTATCGTGAATTTGCCTGGCCCTGGACATTTCGCCTTACCCGTCTTTTATATACCCGGAGCTGGATAAGCAACGAACGTCCTGGACTGCTTTTCGATCTGGCGACAGGGTGGCTTATGCAACATCGTATTATTCTCCCCGGAGCCACTACGCTGACCCGGTTGATTTCAGAGGTAAGGGAAAAGGCGACGTTGCGCCTGTGGAACAAACTGGCACTGATACCGTCAGCCGAACAGCGTTCACAGCTGGAGATGCTGCTGGGGCCAACTGATTGCAGCCGCCTGTCTTTACTGGAATCACTGAAAAAGGGCCCTGTGACCATCAGTGGTCCGGCGTTTAATGAAGCAATTGAACGCTGGAAAACTCTGAACGATTTTGGCCTGCATGCTGAAAACCTGAGTACACTCCCGGCTGTGCGCCTGAAAAATCTCGCACGTTATGCTGGTATGACTTCGGTGTTCAATATTGCCAGGATGTCACCGCAGAAAAGGATGGCGGTTCTGGTTGCCTTTGTCCTTGCATGGGAAACGCTGGCGCTGGATGATGCATTGGACGTTCTGGACGCCATGCTGGCCGTTATCATCCGTGACGCCAGAAAGATTGGGCAGAAAAAACGGCTCCGCTCGCTGAAGGATCTGGATAAATCTGCATTGGCGCTCGCCAGCGCATGTTCGTACCTGCTGAAAGAAGAAACACCGGACGAATCGATTCGTGCTGAGGTGTTCAGCTACATCCCAAGGCAAAAGCTGGCTGAAATCATCACGCTTGTCCGTGAAATTGCCCGGCCCTCAGACGATAATTTTCATGAAGAAATGGTGGAGCAGTACGGGCGCGTTCGTCGTTTCCTGCCCCATCTGCTGAATACCGTTAAATTTTCATCCGCACCTGCCGGGGTTACCACTCTGAATGCCTGTGACTACCTCAGCCGGGAGTTCAGCTCACGGCGGCAGTTTTTTGACGACGCACCAACGGAAATTATCAGTCGGTCATGGAAACGGCTGGTGATTGGGGGAACCGCAGAATTCGGAAAAAATCGTACGCTAAGCTAACGGTGTTCTCGTGACAGCTCTTTGACTAGGCTTTCTAAGGCCATTCTGATAGCCCTGACTTCCTGAAAAGCCATGGCTAAAATTTGTGCGGCTAAAAGGGATAACCGATGGTAAAGTAAGTTATCCCTGTCGAGATACTGAAAAGCGTTATCCTCGTTTTTCCCAAAACTGTTTTGCCAGTTCGCTCAGAGCGCTAGTTAACTGAGCGACAGATTTCGCACTTTGCAAATTATTCTGCCCGGTCTGTACATTGGTATCAGCAGCATCGCGTATATTGATAATACTGCGGTTTATGTCTTCACTTACTGCTCCCTGCTGCTCGACCGCAGTCGCTATTTGCGCGTTCATGTCGGTAATTTCGTTAACGCGTTGGCCAATTCCATCAAGAGCTGTAGCTGCTTCCTCTGCGTGAGCTACACTCGTGTGCGCTTGCCGACTACTTTGCTCCATGACTGTAACAGCGGATTGCGCTCGCTCTTGTAGAGCGCTGATCATGCTTTGAATATCCGTTGTCGATTGCTGTGTGCGAGCAGCAAGACTGCGAACCTCATCGGCGACAACAGCAAAACCACGCCCCTGCTCACCAGCACGCGCGGCCTCAATTGCTGCGTTGAGTGCCAACAAATTCGTTTGCTCGGCGATCCCTCGTATAACGTCAAGAACTTTTGATATCTCGTTACTTTGACCTTCAAGCTCATGAATAACCTGAGTGGCTTGCCTAATTTCACCTTCAAGGGCAGTGATTGACTGGCTTGTGTGGGCTACCAGACGCTGGCCAGATGCCGTCTCAGTGTCTGCTCTTCCGGCCGCATCTGCAGCATGCTGTGCATTGCTCGCAACCTCTTGAATGCTTGCCACCATTTGGTTTACTGCCGTTGCTATTTGATCTGTCTCTGCCTGCTGCTCAACTGTAAGTACATTGCTTGACTCAATATCCTTTAGTAGGCCTCGGGTGTGTTCGCTAAGCCGATTTGATGCATCACCTATGCGACCTACTATGGCGCCTGTTTCAGCTTGCATCATTCGTAAAGCAAACTCTATTTGGCCAAACTCATCGGTGCGCCCAGTGTAGAGGGATTGACTTAATGGGTTATTGGAAATATTCCTGGCTCTTTCAACCAGTCTTCCAAGAGGAGAGAGAATAGCCAAAACACTAACAGAGCTTAAGCTTCCTGACATTAAAGTGGCTAACAATAAGCTGCTTATTGATGTATCAGTAAGCATGCCGGCAGCCATTGCGCTTGATATAATACTACCCCATATGAGCAAGAGTATTTTCACGGAAAAGCTAGCAGCCAATTTCGGCCTCGCGGCCTTCCCGCTTCTCAATTGAGCATATAATTTTTCCGCAGCCAAAACCTGCTCAGGTTCAGGCTTGGTCCTTACAGACTGGTATTCAACAATCGAACCATTCTTAGCTATTGGCGTTACATAAGCACTTACCCAATAGTGGTCGCCATTTTTACAGCGATTTTTTACTAGCCCCATCCATGAGCGGCCAGATTTTAATGTACTCCACATATGCTCAAATGCAGCAGGCGGCATATCTGGGTGTCTTACGATGTTGTGAGGCTGGCCTAATAGTTCTTCCTCAGTGAAACCACTGATTTTAATGAAGTCAGGATTAACGTACGTGATATGGCTTTGAGGGGAGGTAGTCGAAAGAATATTGGCATCTTTTGGGAGTTCTAAGTTTCGACCCGTCACTGGTAAATTCTGGCGCATAAGAACCTCAAGGGTTGGCTGTTTTATTTTATTGTTTTCGGCATTAAGCCCAATTTCTTGAGCGTTACGATAAAGCTAGCATGGAAACGATAGGTGCAAGCAAGTTAAGGGTTGCATCGCGCATGTCAATCTAGGCTATACCCTAACTTGATGTCAGGCAGGGCCGCGCCGCTTCGTCAGAATAGAGTCTGCTTTCCCATTTTTTGACACATGCCCGCGAAGGTTATAGATTTCAGCCTGACAGAAATGGGCTTTGAGGCACAACGGAACAGAAAGTGCACTTAAGCCGCCTTCAACCAAGGAGACATCGTGCAGGGGCACCGCATCGGCTACGTCCGGGTCAGCAGCTTTGACCAGAACCCGGAACGCCAGCTGGAACAAACCCAGGTGAGCAAGGTGTTCACCGACAAGGCATCGGGCAAGGACACCCAGCGCCCCCAGCTCGAAGCGCTGCTGAGCTTCGTCCGCGAAGGCGATACAGTGGTGGTGCACAGCATGGATCGGCTGGCCCGCAACCTCGATGACCTGCGTCGCTTGGTACAGAAGCTGACTCAGCGCGGCGTGCGCATCGAGTTCCTGAAGGAGGGCCTGGTGTTCACTGGCGAGGACTCGCCGATGGCCAACCTGATGCTGTCGGTGATGGGGGCCTTCGCTGAGTTCGAGCGCGCCCTGATCCGCGAGCGGCAGCGTGAGGGCATCGCCTTGGCCAAGCAGCGTGGCGCGTACCGGGGCCGCAAGAAAGCCCTGTCCGATGAGCAGGCTGCTACCCTGCGGCAGCGAGCGACGGCCGGCGAGCCCAAGGCGCAGCTTGCCCGCGAGTTCAACATCAGCCGGGAAACCCTCTACCAGTACCTCCGCACGGACGACTGACACATGCCGCGTCGCTTGATCCTCTCGGCCACGGAGCGGGACACCCTGCTTGCGCTGCCGGAAAGCCAGGATGACCTGATCCGCTACTACACCTTCAACGACTCCGACCTGTCGCTGATCCGCCAGCGACGCGGCGACGCCAACCGCCTCGGCTTCGCCGTGCAGCTCTGCCTGCTGCGCTACCCCGGTTACGCGCTGGGAACCGACAGCGAGCTGCCCGAGCCGGTCATCCTGTGGGTGGCGAAGCAAGTCCAGGCCGAGCCGGCGAGCTGGGCAAAGTACGGCGAGCGCGACGTGACCCGTCGCGAGCATGCCCAGGAACTGCGCACCTACCTGCAACTGGCCCCGTTCGGCCTGTCCGACTTCCGCGCCCTGGTGCGCGAGCTAACCGAGCTGGCCCAGCAGACCGACAAAGGCTTGCTGCTGGCAGGTCAGGCCCTGGAGAGCCTACGGCAGAAACGACGCATCCTGCCGGCGCTGAGCGTGATTGACCGGGCCTGCTCGGAAGCCATTGCGCGAGCCAATCGGCGGGTCTACCGCGCCCTGGTCGAACCACTCACGGACTCGCATCGGGCCAAGCTGGACGAGCTGTTGAAGCTCAAGGCCGGCAGCAGCATCACCTGGTTGACCTGGCTGCGCCAGGCACCGCTGAAACCCAACTCTCGGCACATGCTGGAACACATCGAGCGGCTGAAGACATTTCAGTTGGTGGACTTGCCCGAAGGCCTGGGCCGGCACATCCACCAGAACCGCCTGCTCAAGCTGGCCCGCGAGGGTGGGCAGATGACGCCCAAAGACCTCGGTAAGTTCGAGCCGCAGCGCCGCTACGCGACCCTGGCCGCCGTGGTGCTGGAGAGCACCGCGACCGTGATCGATGAGCTGGTCGATCTGCATGACCGCATCCTGGTCAAGCTGTTCAGCGGCGCGAAGCACAAGCATCAGCAGCAGTTCCAGAAGCAGGGCAAGGCGATCAACGACAAGGTGCGCCTGTACTCCAGGATCGGCCAGGCGCTGCTGGAAGCGAAGGAAAGCGGCAGCGACCCCTATGCCGCCATCGAGGCGGTGATTCCCTGGGACGAGTTCACCGAGAGCGTCAGCGAGGCCGAGCTGCTGGCCCGGCCGGAAGGCTTCGACCACCTGCACCTGGTCGGCGAGAACTTCGCCACCCTGCGCCGTTACACGCCGGCCTTGCTGGAGGTGCTGGAACTGCGCGCCGCGCCGGCCGCGCAAGGCGTGCTGGCAGCCGTGCAGACCCTGCGTGAGATGAACGCCGACAACCTGCGCAAGGTGCCGGCCGATGCACCCACGGCCTTCATCAAGCCGCGCTGGAAGCCGCTGGTGATCACCCCGGAAGGCCTCGACCGGAAATTCTACGAAATCTGCGCCCTGTCCGAGCTGAAGAACGCCCTGCGCTCCGGCGACATCTGGGTCAAGGGCTCGCGGCAGTTCCGCGACTTCGACGACTACCTGCTGCCGGCCGAGAAGTTCGCCGCACTCAAGCGCGAGCAGGCCCTGCCCCTGGCGATCAACCCGAACAGCGACCAGTACCTGGAAGAGCGTTTGCAGCTGCTGGACGAGCAGTTGGCCACCGTCACCCGCCTGGCCAAGGACAACGAGCTGCCCGATGCCATCCTCACCGAGTCAGGGCTGAAAATCACCCCGCTGGATGCGGCGGTGCCGGATCGGGCGCAGGCGCTGATCGACCAAACCAGCCAGTTACTGCCGCGCATCAAGATCACCGAACTGCTGATGGACGTGGACGACTGGACGGGCTTCAGCCGCCACTTCACCCACTTGAAGGACGGGGCCGAGGCCAAAGACAGGACGTTGCTGCTGTCCGCAATCCTCGGTGATGCGATCAACCTCGGGCTGACCAAGATGGCCGAGTCGAGCCCCGGCCTGACCTACGCCAAGCTGTCCTGGCTGCAAGCCTGGCACATCCGCGACGAAACCTATTCGGCGGCCTTGGCCGAGCTGGTCAACCACCAGTATCGCCACGCCTTTGCCGCCCACTGGGGCGACGGCACGACCTCATCCTCCGATGGCCAGCGCTTCCGCGCGGGTGGCCGGGGCGAGAGCACCGGGCACGTCAACCCGAAGTACGGTAGCGAGCCGGGACGGCTGTTCTATACCCATATCTCCGACCAGTACGCGCCGTTCAGCACCCGCGTGGTGAATGTCGGCGTCCGCGATTCCACCTATGTGCTCGACGGCCTGCTGTACCACGAGTCCGACCTGCGGATCGAGGAGCACTACACCGACACGGCCGGCTTCACCGATCACGTCTTTGCCCTGATGCACCTGCTAGGCTTCCGCTTCGCGCCGCGCATCCGCGACCTCGGCGAAACCAAGCTGTACGTGCCGCAGGGCGTGCAAGCCTACCCGACGTTGCGCCCGCTGATCGGCGGCACCCTGAACATCAAGCACGTGCGTGCCCACTGGGACGACATCCTGCGCCTGGCCAGCTCGATCAAGCAGGGCACCGTCACCGCCTCGCTGATGCTGCGCAAGCTCGGCAGCTACCCGCGCCAGAACGGACTGGCCGTGGCCCTGCGCGAGCTGGGCCGGATCGAGCGCACGCTGTTCATCCTGGACTGGCTGCAAAGTGTTGAACTGCGCCGCCGCGTGCATGCCGGCCTGAACAAAGGTGAGGCGCGCAACTCGCTGGCCAGGGCGGTGTTCTTCAACCGCCTTGGGGAAATCAGGGATCGGAGCTTCGAGCAGCAGCGCTACCGGGCCAGCGGCCTCAACCTGGTGACGGCGGCTATCGTGCTGTGGAACACGGTGTACCTGGAACGCGCCACCCAGGGGTTGGTCGAGGCCGGCAAGCCGGTGGACGGCGAGCTGCTGCAATTCCTGTCGCCGCTGGGCTGGGAGCACATCAACCTAACCGGCGATTACGTCTGGCGGCAGAGCCGCAGACTGGAAGACGGGAAGTTTCGGCCCTTACGGATGCCCGGAAAACCTTAGCGTACGATTTTTTCCGAATTCTGCGGGCTCCCCTGATTAACAAGGAAAAACATATCACCCGCAGGGGATACACGCTCTGCTTTCTCAGTAAACTGCAGGATAGTCTGAGGCGGAGGGATGTCTACGTTACCGGCAGTAACCGGTGGGGAGATCCTCGTGCAAGATTACTACAGGGTGCTGACTGGCAGGCAAACCGGATTAAGGTTTATCGTTCTTTGGGGCACCCGACAGACCCGCAGGAAGCAATAAAATCTCTGGGTCATCAGCTTGATAGTCGTTACAGACAGGTTGCTGCACGTCTTTGCGAAAATGAGGCTGTCGAACTCGATGTTTCTGGCCCGAAGCCCCGGTTGACAATTTCTCCCCTCGCCAGTCTTGATGAGCCGGACAGTCTGAAACGACTGAGCAAAATGATCAGTGATCTACTCCCTCCGGTGGATTTAACGGAGTTGCTGCTCGAAATTAACGCCCATACCGGATTTGCTGATGAGTTTTTCCATGCTAGTGAAGCCAGTGCCAGAGTTGATGATCTGCCCGTCAGCATCAGCGCCGTGCTGATGGCTGAAGCCTGCAATATCGGTCTGGAACCACTGATCAGATCAAATGTTCCTGCACTGACCCGACACCGGCTGAACTGGACAAAAGCGAACTATCTGCGGGCTGAAACTATCACCAGCGCTAATGCCAGACTGGTTGATTTTCAGGCAACGCTGCCACTGGCACAGATATGGGGTGGAGGAGAAGTGGCATCTGCAGATGGAATGCGCTTTGTTACGCCAGTCAGAACAATCAATGCCGGACCGAACCGCAAATACTTTGGTAATAACAGAGGGATCACCTGGTACAACTTTGTGTCCGATCAGTATTCCGGCTTTCATGGCATCGTTATACCGGGGACGCTGAGGGACTCTATCTTTGTGCTGGAAGGTCTTCTGGAACAGGAGACCGGGCTGAATCCAACCGAAATTATGACCGATACAGCAGGTGCCAGCGAACTTGTCTTTGGCCTTTTCTGGCTGCTGGGATACCAGTTTTCTCCACGCCTGGCTGATGCCGGTGCTTCGGTTTTCTGGCGAATGGACCATGATGCCGACTATGGCGTGCTGAATGATATTGCCAGAGGGCAATCAGATCCCCGAAAAATAGTCCTTCAGTGGGACGAAATGATCCGGACCGCTGGCTCCCTGAAGCTGGGCAAAGTACAGGTTTCAGTGCTGGTCCGTTCATTGCTGAAAAGTGAACGTCCTTCCGGACTGACTCAGGCAATCATTGAAGTGGGGCGCATCAACAAAACGCTGTATCTGCTTAATTATATTGATGATGAAGATTACCGCCGGCGCATTCTGACCCAGCTTAATCGGGGAGAAAGTCGCCATGCCGTTGCCAGAGCCATCTGTCACGGTCAAAAAGGTGAGATAAGAAAACGATATACCGACGGTCAGGAAGATCAACTGGGCACACTGGGGCTGGTCACTAACGCCGTCGTGTTATGGAACACTATTTATATGCAGGCAGCCCTGGATCATCTCCGGGCGCAGGGTGAAACACTGAATGATGAAGATATCGCACGCCTCTCCCCGCTTTGCCACGGACATATCAATATGCTCGGCCATTATTCCTTCACGCTGGCAGAACTGGTGACCAAAGGACATCTGAGACCATTAAAAGAGGCGTCAGAGGCAGAAAACGTTGCTTAACGTGAGTTTTCGTTCCACTGAGCGTCAGACCCCTTACGCACCACCCCGTCAGTAGCTGAACAGGAGGGACAGCTGATAGAAACAGAAGCCACTGGAGCACCTCAAAAACACCATCATACACTAAATCAGTAAGTTGGCAGCATCACCTAAAAGAGCATGGCTCTTAATTGACACTTTGAATAAGGGAATTGGTCAGCCAGTTGTAATCACTTCCACTGGTGGTAACAAAGGTGGTGGGACAGTTCTGACGCCATTGGGGCGAAGCCTGCTGACCTGGTATGACCAGGCTGAGGCCCACCTCAATGAGCAATCTCAGCAACAGTTAATAGAACTTGAAAAGATTCTTTTTGGAAAATGACAGAGGCCTTTGTTATCCATCGGGAAAATAGAGCGACAGCAAAGCATGAAGGGGGCTAATGCCCCCTCCATTGTTACTTCGCCATCTCTTCCAGCAGGTCAATACCAACCGGCTCTTCGCTCTGTAGCGCTGTTAATGCAATACGTTCTGCATGCTGCTCTTCCACATCAGAGATGAGAGGCAACTCGCGGTTCGCCCTGGTCCTCAGGAAAGGTGAAGACGGTTCAGCTGCCGCCAGACTGTTATTAACAACCCATGCCCACGGCTCGATGCCAGCGCGACGCAAATCCTGCTGCAGGTTTGCTGCTTCCAATACAGGTGTCGTTTCGGCAAGCGTCACGATAATCACCTTCGTCTTCTCCGGGTCCTGCAATTGCATCATTGGCGTCATCACATGGTCATGTGTTTGCCCCATCTGGCGCACCATTTCCCGGTGATAGGCTCCCGTAGCATCCAGTAGCAGAAGTGTGTGACCCGTTGGCGCGGTGTCCATAATGACAAAATGGTCGTCTGCCTCTTTGATGATCCGAGAGAATGCCTGGAAGACGGCAATCTCTTCAGTGCATGGTGAGCGGAGGTCTTCCTCCAGCACCGCCAGCCCTTCTGCATCTAATCCTTTGCCCTGATTTTCTAGGACAAAGCGGCGATAACGTTCTGTCTCTACCTTTGGGTCGATACGACTGACCTGAAGATTGGGCAGTGAGCCATCCAGCGTGTAAGACAGATGTGCTGCCGGATCGGATGTGGTCAGGTGGACTTTGTGGCCACGTTTCGCCAGCGATACCGCGACTGATGCCGCAACGGTCGTTTTGCCCACTCCGCCTTTACCCATCGTCATGACCAGCCCTTTGCCTGTCTGGCTGAGTTCATCCACCAGTGAGGATAGTTTCGGCAAATCCAGAGTATTCAGCGTGGTAGCAGGGAGAGCCGGTGCGGCTTTGCTCTCTGTAAATAACTCCCGCAATGCTTCCAGACCGACCAGGTTAAATGGCTTCAGATACAGCTGTGAGCGGGGAAGATTAGCCAGATTATCAGGCATTGCCTGTAATGCTTTTTCTTCCCGAGCCAGAATGCTTTGCGCCAGTGGATCATCCTCACCAGCAAACGGCGGCAGCACACCATTGATGGCAATGTGCTGATGCTGCAAACCGATAGCAGACAGCTCATCGTGCGTATGAGAAACTTCTTTCAGCGTTGAAGCCTGGGCACGGGCAACCAGCACTAAGCGTGTAAGAGCTGCATCAGACAGCGCTTTAACTGCATCGGAGTACTGGTGCTGTTGTTTCTCCAGCCCTACCAGAGGCCCGAGGTTTGCAGCGGCATCAGGGTTCGCTTCCAGATAACCGCTCCAGGCTCCCGGCAATTCAAGCATGCGGATGGTGTGACCGGTTGGCGCGGTATCAAATACAATATGGTCATATTTTTCCCGCAGCTCATGATTGGTTAGCAGACCGGTAAACTCATCAAACGCAGCGATTTCCGTGGTGCATGAGCCAGAGAGCTGCTCTTCAATGCTGCTGACCACATCGGCTGGCATCAGCTCGCGGACCGGGTCGAGCACACGGTCACGATAGGCTTGTGCTGCAGCCATCGGATCAACTTCCATCGCGGCAAGATTTTCTACTGTACTAATATCTGTGATTCGGTGGCCGATAGTCTGGCTAAATACCTGGCCGACATTGGAAGCCGGATCGGTACTCACCAGAAGCGTTCTCTTACCCTGATCGGCCAGCCATACCGCAGTAGCACAGGCCAGAGATGTTTTACCCACGCCACCTTTACCGGTGAAGAAGATGAACGGGGGAATGTTTTTTAAAAATGGCATATTCATCTGTGATAGCTCCTCTGGAATTAAGGCATACGTGGAATGCTGCAGCAGCGTGGTTGTGTGCTGTCTTCACTCCAGTCCTGACTAAGCGGAATACCTGCCCAACGGGCGATATCTTCACGAGTCGGGAGTTTGCCTGTCATCACGAGCTGCCCATCGAGCAAGGTGACAGGGAGGGACTCCATCCCTGATGTGTTCAGAAACTCTTTGATGACAGGGGTATTCAGGAACTGCTGCGGGTTTTTCGCAAGGCTGTAGCGCTGAATATCAACACCATTCTTTTTCGCCCATTCGGCGCTGGCGTTCCATTTGACTGCTTCGTCGCTGACCACAACGCTACTGGTTGCGCAGCAGCCTGCTGCTTCAAAGATCTCAATTTTTGACATGGACTGTGTACCTCAGTGTTAAGTCATTTGGTTTTACACTGAGGTAAACGAAGGTGGCGGGAAAAAGATGCGCGATTAATTCATTTTTTTGTGGCAGCAGACGTGGGAAGTGTCATCCACCTGAATCTGGCAGAGTTCTTTCATCGTCTCTTTCAGGTGCTTTCTGGCCCTTAGCAAACGGGATTTAAAAGCTGTAAGCGTGATACCCCATTCATCGGCCAGGGACTGCTGGGGACGCCGGTTAAGGTCGGACTCTTCAATCAACCACCGCTCATCTTCGGGTAAAGCCTGTAATGTTTCAGGCAGGCAAATATCCAGCGTTGAGATTGCATCAGGGGATGCGTCTGTTAATAGGGCATCTTCTTCCAGCTCAACAAACTCCCTGGTGGTTCGGTACTCATCAATCAGCAGATTCCTCGCCACCCGATACAACCAGGTTCGCGGATTTTCCATCTCACAAAAAATGTCTGAATGGGCTCGGGCACGCAGGAAAAGGTCTTGCAGAAGGTCTGCTGCTTTTTCGCTATCACCTGTCTTCGATATCAGAAAGCGAGAAAATTCGCCTTCATGCTGCCGCCAGAACACGCTCATACAGCGGTTGAATGCTGGTATGTCACTCATACTAACCTTCAAATTTTGCTCTGATTAACCCGTCGGGAAAGTTCTTCTGCAGACTCTTTTCGTTCACTGTAGCGATCGACAAGATAGGCAGCATTTGCCCGGGTCAACAATGTAAACTTCATCAATTCTTCCATCACATCTACGATGCGGTCGTAATATGATGACGGTTTCATACGTCCATCGTCATCAAACTCCTGCCAGGCTTTTGCCACCGAGGACTGGTTCGGAATAGTGATCATTCTCATCCAACGACCAAGCACGCGCATCTGGTTGACTGTGTTGAATGACTGGGAACCTCCACACACTTGCATAACAGCCAGAGTTTTTCCCTGAGAAGGACGAACAGCACCTTCAGATAATGGTATCCAGTCAATTTGTGCCTTCATAATACCAGTCATCGCTCCGTGTCGTTCCGGAGAGCACCACACCATTCCTTCAGACCAGCGAACCAGTTCACGCAACTCCATAACTTTTGGATGAGACTCCGGTGCATCATCAGGAAGTGGAAGGCCAGATGGATTAAAAATGCGGACTTCTGCGCCCATTGCAGTTAACAAACGACCTGCTTCCTCTGTAGCCAGTCGACTGTATGAGCGCTCGCGAACTGAGCCATAAAGCATTAGTATACGAGGGGGGTGAGATATTGTCGGTATCCCCATTTTTTGCTCAGTTATTGCAGCATCAAATAAATCAGGAACTATATTATTTAGCTTATTCATTTTTTTATTTTCCCTATAGATTCGGGACTTTAGTAGGATTGAATTCAGACGGTTCGATGCAGCTTTCGTCAATCATGACAGTTATGAGTTTTCCGGTTACTTATCCATTTTTGCCAGCGTGTTCCGCAACATCTGTTTTACTGTTTACACAGCACTCTTCACGTAAGAATTCGATGATAGCTTCCAGTATTTCGTATTGAGAGACACACATGAGCGTTCGACTCTCCCGGTTTTGTGTGACGAGCCCTACTGATACCAGGGCTGAAATATGATGACTTAACGTTGATGAGGGAATGCCAAGCTGCTTTTGCAATTCACCTACAGGCAAACCTTGTTCTCCAGCTTTTACAAGATGTTTGAATATGAACAAACGGGTCGGGTGACCCAGCTCTTTTAGTGCTTTAGCTACTTCTTCCAGTTGCATGTGACAACCCTCTGTCTAATGATATTTCGATAATACCAGAAATATCTTGACCAGAATTATATTTCGATTATTCTAGAAACGTAGATTTTGTCAAGAGGGTTTAGTATGAATAGTTGGATTTCTATGCTGCAAGATGCCGCAGAGATGTTTTTGTTTTTGGCCGTCGAGCTATCTTTGCTGTTTATTGTCATCAGTGCCGGTGTGAGCCTGATAAGGCAAAAGGTCCCGGACCATAAAATCCAGCAATTGATGGGGGCGAAAAAAGGAAAAGGCTACCTGCTGGCCTCGTTGTTGGGAGCCGTTACCCCTTTCTGTAGTTGCTCAACAATTCCAATGCTACGAGGGTTGTTGTCGGCGAAAGCAGGGTTTGGTCCGACACTCACTTTTTTGTTTGTTTCACCGTTGCTTAATCCCATTATCGTGGGGTTAATGTGGGTTACCTTTGGCTGGAAAGTAACTTTGTTGTACGCGATCATCGCTGCCGGTGTCTCAGTCCTTGCCAGTATCGTATTGGATTTACTAGGATTTGAACGTCATATTGTTGATCACAAAAACTCAGCATCAAGTGGTTGCACCACGAAATGCGATGATTCCGAAGCTTCGGTAAAAACGTCGGCGGGTTCCAGTTGTTGCAGCACTAGCTCGACTCAATTGCCTTTAAAAACGAGTTGCTGTACTTCATCAGCGAACCCCATAATTAACTTAAGGACGGTAAAGAACGAGCAGAACGTATCAGCGTGTTGTTCATCAATATCATCTGAACAACCAGCTGTTAGCTGTTGCAGCAGCGAGAATCTGGGCAATGTGAATCTCACAACGAATACCACCTCTGGCCCAATAAAGTTAGCTATGAAAGATGCCTTACAGCAGTTTAAGGATGTTCTGCCTTATCTTTTGTTAAGTGTATTAATAGGTTCATTTATTTATGGCTTTATCCCTTCAGAGTGGATTGCAGCTCATGCCGGAGCAGATAATCCCTTAGCCATACCGCTGAGTGCAGTTGTTGGTATTCCGTTGTATATCCGCGCAGAGGCAGTGATACCACTTGCATCAGTGCTGATGACTAAAGGAATGGGCCTGGGGGCATTAATGGCCTTGATAATCGGTAGTGCTGGAGCGAGTTTGACAGAAGTAATACTGCTTAAATCAATGTTCAGAATGCCTATGATAGTCGCTTTTCTGACAGTAATCCTGGGTATGGCCATACTTATGGGGTATCTGACCCAATTGCTTTTTTAATAATAATAGTAAGGGTCTTCTGGTTTCATGTTGAACAAAGAAGACCCTTTAGCTTCTGTAATCCATTTAATCAGTCTGAATGAAATAGATTATAAATTCTGCTCTGCATACCTGCTTAACCAAAGTCTCATGATTCTGATTGTCGGTACAGTGCCTGAATGTGGCATATCTGGGAGGTGCTGTACCCTGTTGCATCTGCCGTTTCTTTCTTGACCTGCCGGTAGTAAAGTACCTTTTGATGCCGTTCCTGAGCGACCTGTTTTCCCTGATATTTACCCAGCGTATGTGCGAGTTCAACTCCCTGCTTTTGGCGCTGGCGGTCAATTTGCTCGACCAGCAAAATATCATTGCGGTGACTGTCCATCAGTAAGCGACCCAGTTCCGGTCGGTCAAGTTTTGTACCGCTGATATTCTCCCGGTAGTAACTGGCTATTTTATGCCCCCGCTCCTAAACAAACTGCTCCAGCATCTCTTTTGCCCGATCGGTGAACTGATCTTCCGTCTATGCCCTTAAATAAGTGCTGATGAACATTTTTTCACCGCATTACCGCATTTAGGTTATTGCATTTAATCTATCGCATATAGGCTATGTCGTTCATTGTGTGCCGTCACGTTTAGATTATGGTGTCAGGGTATACCCTTATGCGATAACCATTTTTGTTAAAAATAACGCATCGAATAATTTATGAGGAAAACTATATGGCAAGGAGGCAGATTCTTTCTCTGTCGGAAAGAGAATCATTACTGGCATTACCGGACGATGAGTTAACGCTGACCCGAATGGCCTATTTCAGTGAGCATGATCTGGCGCTTATCAGTGCTCACCGTAAACCCGCCAGCCGTTTTGGTTTTGCCGTCCTTCTTTGCTATCTGAAAAATGTCGGCTTTGCCCCGGATAAAAAAATCTCTCCCTCTGATGCGCTGCTGAAGCATATCGCCAGCAGGCTAAAGCTTACCGGGGATCTCTGGCCTGCTTACCTTTCCGGCCGGGATACGACCCGGCGTGAGCATTTAACCGAACTGTACCGCTATCTTGGCGTAAAGGCGTTCACCGGCAAAATACAGCAGGACTGTATTACGCACCTGTTATCGATGGCGACGCGCACCGATAAAGGCATTCTCCTAGCCGAAGAGTTACTTGTCTATCTCCGGCAGAACAACGTGATAATCCCCGCGATTGATGTCGTGGAGCGTACCTGTGCTGAAGTCATGGCAGGCGGCGATAAAATCGTATTTCAGACCCTGAATGCCCCGTTAACTCCGGCTCACAGGGATGCCCTGGATCATTTACTTGAGTCATCAGATAATCAGCCTTCCAGGCTGACATGGCTTCTGCAACCGCCGGGTAAAATCAATGGTAAGAACGTGCTGCAACATCTTGATCGGCTCAGCAGCATTGAATCGCTGGCATTACCTGAAGGTATAGATCGTACCATTCACCAGAACCGGTTGCTGAAACTGGCGCGGGAAGGCCGAAAGATGAGTAGCCGGGATTTGACCCGATTTTCAGCTGCCCGGCGTCATGCGATCCTGGTGTGCGTGCTGGAAGAAGCCAGAGCCACACTGACAGACGAAGTGATTGAGCTGCATGAGCGAATGCTGAATAGTCTTTTCAGCAAAGCCAAACGAACACAGGCTGAGCGCCTTCAGCAGACCGGAAAGCTGATCCAGTCAAAACTGAGGCAGTACATCGATGTCGGTCAGGCGCTGTCTGATGCCCGTGATTCCGGTGGCGATCCCTGGCTCGCAATAGAAAACATACTCCCATGGGCTGAATTTGTCGCCAGTCTGGATGAAACACGCCATCTCGCCAGAAAAAATAATTTTGACCCGCTGCATATTATTACCGAGAAATACAGCACATTACGGAAATATGCCCCACGCATGTTGTCCGCTTTACAGTTAGTCGCAACCCCGGCAGCGCAACCTCTGGCTGATGCACTGGTTGTGATCAAGGATATGTACCGGAAGCAGTCACGTAAAGTTCCGGCGGCAGCGCCGCTTGAGTTTGTCCCTGAAAGCTGGCGCAAGGTGGTGATTACACCTGTGGGTATTGACCGGCAGTACTATGAGTTTTGTGCACTCAGCGAGCTTAAGGGGGCGTTGCGCTCCGGGGATATCTGGGTTAAAGGCTCGCGCCGCTACAAAAATTTTGATGATTACCTCATACCCGAGAAGGACTTTGACAAACTCACACCGGCACTGCCACTGCCCGTATCTGCTGATTATCATGAGTACATTACCAGCCGTATGACCCTGCTTCAGTCCAGACTTGAAGAGGTCAATGCCATGGCTGCCCTTGGTGAACTGCCCGATGTGGAAATATCCGACAGGGGCGTAAAAGTCTCTCCGCTGGATAACTGCGTTCCGGCGCAGGTTTCACCGCTGGCAGAGCTGGTTTACAGCATGCTACCGCGACCTAAAATCACGGAAATTCTCGATGAGGTAAACAGCTGGACGACGTTTACCCGACATTTTTCGCATATAAAAAATGACATTACCCGTCCCGATACCCGCTTGCTCCTCACCACCATTCTTGCGGATGGCATCAATCTTGGCCTGACCAAAATGGCAGAAGCCTGCCCCGGGAGCACCAAATCATCACTCGAAGATATTCAGGCATGGTACATCCGTGACGAAACCTATTCAGCCGCTCTTGCAGAGCTGGTAAATGCGCAGGGGAAAAGACCGTTGGCGGCATTTTGGGGAGACGGAACAACGTCATCATCAGATGGACAAAATTTCAGAACCGGCAGCTCAGGCCGCTACGCAGGGCAGGTTAACCCGAAATATGGGCAAGAGCCTGGACGTCAGTTTTATACCCATATTTCGGATCAATACAGCCCGTTTTACACCTGCATAATCAGTCGGGTCAGGGATTCAACCCATGTTCTCGATGGCTTGCTGTACCACGAAAGCGACCTGGAAATCAGGGAACATTACACCGATACCGCTGGTTTCACCGATCATGTCTTTGCCCTGATGCATCTGTTGGGATTTGCGTTCTGTCCGCGAATCAGGGATCTCCACGACAAAAAACTGTTTATCAAAGGGAAAGCAGAGAAATACCCGGCGCTTCAGTCACTGATATCAACGACCAGCCTGAATCTGAAAGAGATCGAAATCCACTGGCGTGAAGTGCTGCGTCTGGCAACCTCGATAAAGCAGGGAACCGTGACGGCATCCCTGATGCTGAAAAAGCTTGCCAGCTATCCCAAGCAAAACGGACTTGCCAAAGCACTGAGAGAAATTGGCCGCATTGAGCGAACCCTGTTTATGCTCGACTGGTTCCGCGACCCGGCTCTGCGTCGGCGGGTACAGGCGGGGCTGAATAAAGGCGAAGCCCGTAACGCGCTGGCGCGTGCGGTATTTATGCACCGACTGGGAGAAATCAGGGACAGAAAACCGGAAAATCAGAGCTATCGCGCCAGTGGACTGACGCTGCTGACGGCTGCCATATCCCTGTGGAATACCGTCTATATGGAAAGAGCGGTCGATGCCCTGAAGCGTAAAGGGGTGAAGATCAACGAGCAACTGCTGTCGCATTTGTCGCCGTTGGGCTGGGAACACATCAATCTGACAGGTGATTATATCTGGAAAAGCAACCGGATACCGGCTTCTGGTAAGTTTCGTCGGCTAAGACCAGCTAAAGTCGAAAGGTCAAAAAACAGCCTTAACGTACAATAATTTTCGATATCCAAACTGACCCCTTATTGAGCTCACCCTACCCTACTCACCGGAGGATTGCCGGGATTTACGTTTTATTGCGCTACTGATTGTGCCGCGGCTGCACCCTAGCACCTTCTGTACCTGTGTCCAGGAGCTGCCACTTTCTATCAACCTGATAATTGCATCATGTCTGGCTTGATTAGGTTTACGCCCTTTATATTTGCCGTCTTTCCTTGCTTTCTCTATCCCCTGTTTCTGGCGTTCCCGCCGTTGTTCATAGTCCCTTCTGGCAACAGCGGCCAGCATATCCAGCAGCATATCGTTAATGGCTGCAAACAACCGGCTGTCAAACTCACTCATACCAGAATTAATCCAGGTCGTCGGCACATTCACGGCCATAACTCGAATATCTTTCTGACGGATCATTTTCTTCAGCGTATTCCAGTCTTCCCCTGACAGTCGGGAAAGTCTGTCCACATCCTCGATAAGCAAAATGTCATTTTGCTGGCAATCTCTCAGAAGACGGAAGAGTTCCGGGCGGTCAAGATGGGAGCCGGATTCATTCTCAATATAATAGCTGCAAATGATCAGGCCTCTTTCCCTGGCAAAAGCCTCGATAGTTTCCAGGGCACGCGAAGCATCCTGTTCTGCTGTTGAAGCTCTCAGATAAGCGCGGACAAAGTTTGTTGGTGCATTTGAAGTCATATTAGAGAACCAGTTCGCATAAGGTCACACCACTATACCCAAAATGAACCAGAAAGTGGATCGACAGGAAAGGCACACTCAAAAAGAACCAGAAAACAGACCTCCGACCATAAAGTGACAATGTCACACAGAAATTTACAACATAAAGATGATGTAAAGACAGCCTCAGCTTTACCATGTAAAGCCACTATAAAGACACACAAATCTTTACACAATAAAGACAATATAAATACAAGCTTATCTTTATTTGTGCTTTACATGGTAAATCATGTGTAATATAAAGACACTGTAAAGACAAAATAATCTTTACGAACAACACACAATGTAAAGATAAGATAGTCTTTACATAATCTTTACGTCATAAAGAGAGGAATTCTGAAATGGGTAAAATCTTGCTTGTCGTATCAGATAAGGGTGGTGTAGGCAAAAGCACCTACGTGGCTAACACAGGCTCAATGCTGGTCAATAAAGGTAAGTCGGTAATTATCCTCAAGACAGATAAAAACCACGATCTGTTGAGCTGGAACGAAAAGCGGACAGATAACGGCTTACTCACTATCCCGGTTCACGCAGCTTACGGAAACGTCAGCAATGAAATTAAGCGACTTAGTAAGCTGTGTGAAGTCCTCATTGTCGATTGCCCCGGCCACGACAGCCAGGAGTTCCGTAGCGCCCTGACAGTATCAGATATCGTGGTAACACTGGTTAAGCCGTCCTCTGATTTCGAAAGCGAAACTCTGACCAGTGTTACAGAGAAAATCCGCACCGCTCAGAAAGCTAACGCAGCCCTAGAACCGTGGGTGCTGTTCACCAGAATCAACTCAGCGAAACCCCGCCACAGAAAAGCGGCCATTGATCTGGATAAATTACTGCGTTCGGACAACATCTGGATTCAACCTCTGAAAACCCGGATATCCGAGCTGGATGTGTATGAAAGCGCCTGTAATGAAGGGGCAGGGGTACATGACGTTAGCCGGGCATCAAGCCTTTCAACAGCGAAAGCACAGATTGAACTTGTGGCACAGGAAATTGGGATTTTATAGGAATATCAACAAGATTAATCAAAATCTTTACATTGTAAATACATCATAAAGATACTATGATATTTACAATGAATGCATACCGTACAAGAGGCAATTTTCATGGCTTTAAAACTAAACCGTCCGAACATCGATGAATCTAAGCAACCAGCAACAAACGCAGAAACCGCGCGTTTTATCTCCGGCGCTACCAGAGCGCCTGTAGTGGGTAAACCAAAGTTGATGAACTTCAGACTGCCAGCGTACTTTGAGGAGATCCTGGAAGCAGAGGCGCAGAGAACAGGCCAGAGCAAGACAACCGTTCTAAAGGCAGCGCTGGCCGCTTTCGATAGCCTAGACGAGAACCTGAAAAACCACTGGCTGCTTGAATCTGCAAAGTTAGGGTAGCGTTATGGCTAAGAAAAAGAGCTCTGTACACGACAAATTTCACAGAACCCTTATCCTATCAGGGTTCTGCCTTCTTAAAATTGCCAAAATTTCCTTAAACTCTTCTTTTTTCCCAAAACCAATTAAACGCTGAATCGCCATTTGAACATAGTCTAAACCATAGCGAAATAAACTCATTGAGAGTCGTCCATGCTTCTTTATTTTTATCGCTTTTTTTTGATCATGTTGCCATTCACCCGTTAAGTAACACCAACAGAAGCTTATAGCTAACACCGCAATCAATTTTTTCACTCGTCTAGGGTCTGTCAAGCGCGTATTTTCAAGATTAAACCCGCGTCCTTTGAGACAACTGAATAAGGTTTCAATTTCCCAGCGTAATGCATAATCCTGAATAGCATTGGCATTAAACTGAGGAGAAACGACGAGTAAAAGCTCTCCATTTTCTAACTGTAGTGCACTTATATATAGTTTCACCCGACCAACCAAAATCCGTCGTTTACGACATTCAATTTGACCAACTTTAAGATGGCGAAATAAATCACTAATTTTATGATTCTTTCCTAAATGATTGGTGACAATGAAGTTTTTTTAACACGAATGCAGAAGTTGATGTCTTGTTCAATTAACCATGTAAACCACTGCTCACCGATAAACTCTCTGTCTGCGAACACATTCACAATACGGTCTTTACCAAAAATGGCTATAAAGCGTTGAATCAAAGCAATACGCTCTTTCGTATCTGAATTTCCACGTTTATTAAGCAATGTCCAAAGGATAGGTATCGCTATTCCACGATAAACGATTGCGAGCATCAGGATATTAATATTTCGTTTTCCCCATTTCCAATTGGTTCTATCTAAAGTCAGTTGCACTTGGTCGAATGAAAACATATTGAAAATCAACTGAGAAATTTGACGATAATCAAAATACTGACCTGCAAAGAAGCGCTGCATACGTCGATAAAATGATTGTGGTAAGCACTTGATGGGCAAGGCTTTAGATGCAGAAGAAAGATTACATGTTTGCTTTAAAATAATCACAAGCATGATGAGCGCAAAGCACTTTAAATGTGACTTGTTCCATTTTAGATATTTGTTTAAGATAAGATATAACTCATTGAGATGTGTCATAGTATTCGTCGTTAGAAAACAATTATTATGACATTATTTCAATGAGTTATCTATTTTTGTCGTGTACAGAGAAATTCATTAAGAAACCTCCAGTAATTCATCATAGATTGATAAGGGGTGTTGAACACTCTCATGAGGTATGAGTGATGATGGGCTAACATCATCAATTACAGATTTTTTAGAACCATCATTAAATAAAGGTAATGAAGAAAAAAATTGTTGTTCTTCAAGCAAACGAGTACTTGGTTTTTCTTTAGTTGTTGCATGAATGCGTTGATTTGCTGTTTCACTAAGCCATCGACCAATATAGGCATTTGCCATATCAACATCTAAGCTAAGGTCAACCACCTTTAAACTTGCTTTTAATGGCACGATAAAACTTGATTTCAAATAACTATTAAAGCGTTCTACTTTACCTTTTGTTTGCGCACGATATGGCTTACAAACACGTGCTCGGAAGTTATATTTCTTAGCACAATCAAGTAATTTAGCATTCCAGCGATGTTGACCATCTTGATAAGCATCACGTTCAATGATAATGGCCTTAGCATTATCAAATAATACATCTTTAGGAACACCACCAAAGAACTGAAAAGCACTTTCTAAGCCATCAATCCATGCATCAGAACGTTCATGATCATAAAACTTAACAAAGGTTGCTCTAGAGTATCCCAAAGTTGCAACAAATGCTTTTAATGTGGTGTGATGACGTCGAATTGTTGTGAAATCAACCTGCATTTGTTGACCTGGTTGAGTCTCAAATCGCTTAATCGGCTCTGGTTGTTTAGTTGGCTTTAATGTATTGAGATAATTTTGTAGTGTTCTAATTTTCCCCGTGTAGCCTTTTTGCAAGATTTCTTGATACAACACTGCAGCCGGTATCCATTCTGGATCGGCGGCATTTACACGTTTGATTAAATACGGTTTATAAGGCTCAAGAATACTCACTTTAGATTGTGTTCGTTGATATTTAGGTGTTACTTGAGATCGTAAATATTTACGCACAGTATTTCTAGAAATACCGAGTTCGCGGCTAATTGCCTTAATAGATTGACCTTGTTGATGAAGTATTTGGATTGTCACTGCTTGCTCCAAAGTTAACATGTTGAGCAGTCCAAAAAGACCACTATATTAACCAAGGGGGTCAATTTTCAAATGCTGTTGGGGGGTCATTTTTACATTGCCGCTAACAGGCCGGGCGACACAGGCTGATTTTCAAGAAGCAATGAACGCCTTGCGCCAAGCGTGCAGCTAATGACGAAAGGGCGGCCACTCGAACTGGCCGCCTTTTTCAATCTTCACTGTTTGGCCATTCCCGACCCACAGACGGCGCATCCATCCATTCGCGTTCCTCCGGCGGCAGCGGGTAAGCCCCGGATGCTTCCGCGTCGGCCAGTAGTTCGGCCAGTGTGTAGCGCACCCGACCAGTGGAAACGGCGCGGGCCGGGTCGGCCTTCTCATGCAGCCTGTTCTCTAGGTTCTTTGGGTCTGTCATCGGGCGACCTCAGCAAGCATGGATACTAGGTGTTCCAGGTCAGTGATCGAATGCGCCAGGAAGCGGCCGGCGCGGCAATCTGCAATCATTTCCTCAGTTTTTTCCTACTCATGTTCAACCTCGTTCGTACCAGCTCTTCGAGCGATTCACCACGCGCACGACCAGCAGCATCACCGGCACTTCGACCAGGACGCCGACCACGGTTGCCAATGCAGCGCCGGAGTGCAGACCGAACAAGCTGATGGCGGCCGCCACGGCCAGCTCGAAGAAGTTGCTGGCACCGATCAGGGCCGAAGGACAGGCGACAGAGTGCTTTTCCCCCGCCCGCTTGTTCAGCCAGTAGGCTAACCCGGAATTGAAGAACACTTGAATCAAGATCGGCACGGCTAGCATGGCGATCACTAACGGCTGCCGGATGATGGCCTCGCCCTGGAAGGCGAACAGTAGAACCAACGTCAGCAGCAGCGCGGCCATCGACCACGGCCCGATCTTCTGCATGGCCCGTTCAAAGGCGGCCTGTCCTTGCTTGAGCAGATGCCGCCGCAAGAGCTGCGCCAGGATCACCGGCACGATGATGTAGAGCACGACCGAAATCAGCAGCGTGTCCCAAGGCACCGAGATCGAGGACATGCCCAGCAGCAGGCCGACGATGGGCGCGAAGGCCACGATCATGATGGCGTCGTTCAGAGCCACTTGCGAGAGCGTGAAAAGCGGGTCGCCGTTGGTAAGGCGGCTCCACACGAACACCATTGCCGTGCAGGGCGCGGCGGCCAGCAAGATCAAGCCCGCGATGTAGCTGTCCAGTTGATCGGCCGGCAGGAACGGAGCGAACACTTGTCGGATGAACAGCCACCCCAGCAGGGCCATCGAGAATGGCTTGACGGCCCAATTCACGAACAGCGTGACGCCGATGCCGCGCCAATGCTCTTTGACCTGGTGCAGCGCCCCGAAGTCGATCTTGACCAGCATCGGGACGATCATTACCCAAATCAGCAGGCCCACCGGCAAATTGACCTGGGCCACTTCCATGCGGCCTATGGCCTGGAACACGTCAGGAAGGCCCTGGCCGAGCGCAACACCGGCGACGATGCACAGGGCCACCCACAGCGTCAGGTAACGCTCGAAGCCGCTCATCGGGGCCTGGCGCGGCTTCGCGGCGATGGCCTGTGCGCCGGCGCTCATGCTTCCTGCTCGGTCTTGCCGATGTTCGCCAGCTCGCGCTTGATGGCCGTCTGGTCAAGCATTTTGAGAGGCAGATTCACGAACAGGCGGACGCGGTTCATCATGTGCCGGAAGGTTTGTTCGAAGGCCCGGCGCTTCTCGGCGTCAGTGCCTTCGACGGCGGCCGGGTCTTCAAATCCCCAATGCGCCGAGATCGGCTGACCAGGCCACACCGGACACATTTCGCCGGCGGCGTTGTCGCAGACGGTGATGATGAAGTCCATCTTCGGTGCGTCGGGCGTGGCGTACTCGTCCCAGCTCTTGCTGCGCAGATTCTCGGTCGGGTAATTCACCGACTCCACCTTTTCGACGGCGAAGGGATTGACCTTGCCGGTTGGGTGACTGCCGGCGCTGTAGGCGCGGAAGCGCCCTTGCCCCATCGTGTTGATGAGAGCTTCGGCCATGATGCTGCGCGCCGAATTGCCGGTGCAGAGGATGAGGACGTTATAGATTCTTTCGGTCATGATGTTTCGCTTTCTGGTAGTGGCTGGGGAGCAATGGCGATGGATGAAAGATCGGTGGCCTCGTCGATGACGTGGCCGGCCGCTTTCCGTTCGGAATAGCGGTCTGTCAGTGCTTCACGGTGCGGCCGTACCAGCGCCGTGAAGCGCACCAGTTCTTCCATCACATCGGCTATTCGGTCGTAGTACGGCGAGGGCTTCATGCGGCCCGCCGCGTCGAACTCTTGGAACGCTTTGGCGATACTCGACTGGTTCGGAATGGTGAACATTCGCATCCAGCGGCCGAGCAGACGCAAGGTGTTCACGGCGTTGAAGCTCTGCGAGCCGCCGGATACCTGCATCACGGCCAGGGTGCGGCCTTGGGTCGGCCGGATGCCGGCCATTTCAAGCGGCAGATGGTCAATCTGCGCCTTCATGACACTGGTAATCTGACCGTGGCGTTCCGGGCTGCACCAGACTTGTCCCTCTGACCACTCGGACAGGGCGCGCAGCTCCTTGACGGCCGGGTGATCGTCGCTTTGCACTTGATCGGGCAACGGCAAATCGGACGGGTCGAAGATGCGTGTTTCTGCGCCAAAGAATTGCAGCAGCCGGGCCGCTTCCTCGACGGCCAGCCGTGAGAACGAGCGGGCGCGCAGCGAGCCATACAGCAGCAGGATACGCACCGGCGGGGCGTCGGGTGCCAGCCCGAGCGCCGGGCGCTCGATGGCAAAGGATTTGTCCAAAGCGGGCAAAGAATCGGGGTCGGAAAGATGGCGAAGTCTCATGCCAACACCTTCCCGGCTTCCGTGGTGCAAGACAGGTTGCACACCTGGCCGCCGCAGCAGTTTTCCGTGAGAAAGGCCACCAGGTTAGTGGCCGTCGAAAAGTTCGCCTCGTAGATCACAAATCGGCCTTCTTGCCGCGACGTGACCATGCCGGCGTGTGCCAGCTCTTTCAGGTGGAAGGATAGCGAAGACGGCGGGATGCCGGCCGCTTCGCTGATTTTTCCGGCGGCCATGCCGGCGGGGCCGGCCTGGACGAGAAGCCGGAACACCGCGAGGCGCGATTCTTGAGCGATGGCCGCCAGGGCGGCTACAGCATTTATCGTTTCCATGTTTCAATAATAGTCGAAATATGGAGTGTGCTCAATAGCTCATTTAAGCTGTAAAAATGAGCTAGGCGCATTTAGATCGATATGTGATAAATTGGCCTGCCAGTTTAAGATGGGTGCATTTGAGTATGCCCAAAGGAGCCCGCAAGTATGCGCAGGACGAAGCCAGTAGCCGCGCCGATGGTGGCGCGGGTCTATCTGCGCGTCAGCACCGACGCGCAGGACTTGGAACGCCAAGAGGCGATCACTACGGCCGCGAAGGCCGCCGGCTACTACGTCGCCGGCATCTACCGTGAGAAGGCATCCGGCGCACGCGCCGACCGGCCTGAGCTGCTGCGCATGATCGGCGACCTACAGCCCGGCGAGGTGGTCATTGCCGAGAAGATCGACCGCATCAGCCGCCTACCTTTGCCCGAGGCCGAGCGCCTGGTGGCCTCGATACAGGCCAAAGGCGCACGCCTGGCCGTCCCTGGCGTGGTCGATCTATCCGACCTGGCGGCCGAGGCCCAGGGCGTCGCCAAGATCGTGCTGGAAGCCGTGCAGATCATGCTTTTTCGCCTGGCCTTGCAGATGGCCCGCGACGACTACGAGGACAGGCGCGAACGCCAGCGCCAAGGCATTGAGTTGGCCCGCCAGGCCGGGCGGTACAAGGGCCGCCGTGCTGATCCGAAGCGCCGCGCCCAAGTTGTCGCGCTGCGCAAGTCCGGCTACAGCATCAACAAGACCGCCGAGCTGGCCGGGTACAGTGCGGCCCAGGTGAAACGGATATGGGCCGAGGTCAGCCAGGCCGAAGCGAAGCAGCACGGCGCGTTCGTGGAGGACGCATTGACGGAAGCCGATGCCCTGGCCGCTGTCGGCCAGGATGAGCGCCAGGAGGAAAGGGCATGAAGAAGCCGAACCAAGACGACGAGCCGTTTTTCATCACCGAGGAGATTGCGGCCGAAATGATCGCCGGCGGCTATGAGTTCGAGCTGCCGCCCATTCCTTGCACCATCCGCCTACGCGACGTGCTGGAGCGCATGACCGATGCTGAGCTAGCATTGCAGCCGGGCGAGATCGCCGACCAGGAGCGTGAACGCTGCCGGCGCAAGCCGTGTTCAACCTCATGATCTGGTCATGGTATTTTTCATGGCACTGAGCCTGATAGTTCTTGCAAATTGTTGTCACTAAAGGGTTTTGTGTGCTTGTTTACAATCGAGTGGGAGTGACGGGCACTGGCTGGCAATGTCTAGCAACGGCAGGCATTTCGGCTGAGGGTAAAAGAACTTTCCGCTAAGCGATAGACTGTATGTAAACACAGTATTGCAAGGACGCGGAACATGCCTCATGTGGCGGCCAGGACGGCCAGCCGGGATCGGGATACTGGTCGTTACCAGAGCCACCGACCCGAGCAAACCCTTCTCTATCAGATCGTTGACGAGTATTACCCGGCATTCGCTGCGCTTATGGCAGAGCAGGGAAAGGAATTGCCGGGCTATGTGCAACGGGAATTTGAAGAATTTCTCCAATGCGGGCGGCTGGAGCATGGCTTTCTACGGGTTCGCTGCGAGTCTTGCCACGCCGAGCACCTGGTCGCTTTCAGCTGTAAGCGTCGCGGTTTCTGCCCGAGCTGTGGGGCGCGGCGGATGGCCGAAAGTGCCGCCTTGCTGGTTGATGAAGTACTGCCTGAACAACCCATGCGTCAGTGGGTGTTGAGCTTCCCGTTTCAGCTGCGTTTCCTGTTTGCCAGCCGGCCCGAGATCATGGGGTGGGTGCTGGGCATCGTTTACCGCGTCATTGCCACGCACCTGGTCAAGAAAGCGGGCCATACCCACCAAGTGGCCAAGACGGGCGCGGTCACCCTGATCCAGCGTTTTGGATCGGCGCTCAATCTGAATGTTCACTTCCACATGCTGTTTCTCGACGGTGTGTATGTCGAGCAATCCCACGGCTCAGCGCGTTTCCGCTGGGTCAAGGCGCCGACCAGCCCAGAGCTCACCCAGCTGACGCACACCATCGCCCACCGGGTGGGTCGCTATCTGGAACGGCAAGGCCTGCTGGAACGGGATGTCGAAAACAGCTATCTGGCCTCGGATGCGGTGGATGACGACCCGATGACACCCCTGCTGGGGCACTCGATCACTTACCGTATCGCTGTCGGTTCACAGGCGGGGCGAAAGGTGTTCACTTTGCAAACTCTGCCGACCAGTGGTGATCCGTTCGGTGACGGGATTGGCAAGGTAGCCGGGTCCAGCCTGCACGCCGGCGTGGCGGCCAGGGCCGATGAACGCAAGAAGCTCGAACGGCTGTGCCGGTACATCAGCCGCCCGGCGGTATCCGAGAAGCGGCTGTCGTTAACACGAGGCGGCAACGTGCGCTACCAGCTCAAGACGCCGTACCGGGACGGCACCACGCACGTCATTTTCGAACCATTGGATTTCATTGCAAGGCTGGCCGCCCTGGTACCGAAGCCCAGAGTCAACCTAACCCGCTTCCACGGGGTGTTCGCACCCAACAGTCGGCACCGGGCGTTGGTCACGCCGGCAAAACGGGGCAGGGGCAACAAGGTCAGGGTGGCTGATGAACCGGCAACACCAGCACAACGGCGAGCGTCGATGACATGGGCGCAACGGCTCAAGCGTGTTTTCAATATCGACATCGAGACCTGCAGCGGCTGCGGCGGCGCCATGAAAGTCATCGCCTGCATTGAAGACCCTATAGTGATCAAGCAGATCCTTGATCACCTGAAGCACAAAGCCGAAACCAGCGGGACCAGGGCGTTACCCGAAAGCCGGGCGCCACCGGCTGAGCTGCTCCTGGGTCTGTTTGACTGACGAGCCTGAAGGCCAACGATACCAATCAAAATGCTGCGTTCACAGCGCCGCGGCAGGGATCCGCCGTGCTGGTTGTCGGAAAAGGAGCCGCTAGTGGGAAAGAGGAGGGTAAATTTTCAGCGTTGCTGGCTCCCCGTCAGCCGGATTGGGTTGCATCGCAGGGGTGTCGAAAGAGTCAACTGCGGTCCAAAGCTGTTGGACTTGGGTGAAAAGGGCGTTTATTCTTCCTATACGTTGTCGGCAGCGGGCCAAAAAGGAATACGTCCATGCCCATCGAGGTGAAACCGGCTGTGAGCGCGGGTTCAAGCATATAGCCCGACAGGCGCGTATCCTTGCCGATCACGACACGATGGCGGTGGTCACCGCGACGAAAGACACGGCCAGCCGCCATGCCGACGCGCAAGGCGGTTTCCGCCGTCATCGCGCCTTCGTTGGCTTTGCCACGAATACCGTCTGTGCCGAAATATTTGCGCACCATAAGGTCGATTATCCTGTCGTCGGGTCGCCCTCAAAGGGGACATGCCTGCTGAACCGCGAATATAGAGAAATATCCCGAATGTGCAGTTAACGAATTCTTGCGGTTTCTTTCAGCGCCGCCAATACCGCCAGCCCGTCGCGCAAGGGGCGCGGCTCGTGTGTGCGGATGAAGTCAGCTCCACCTGCGGCGGCGGCAAGCTCTGCAGCGAGTGTCGCGGCCCCGACATCCCCCGGACCACGGCCTGTGAGCGCGCGCAGAAAGGATTTGCGCGAAACAGACAGAAGCACCGGCAAATCGAAGCGCAGCCGCAATTCATCGAACCGCGCCAGCACCGAGAGCGAGGTTTCGGGAGCAGCCCCCAGAAAAAACCCCATGCCGGGATCAAGGACAAGGCGGTTGCGTTTGATACCGGCACCCGTCAGCGCCGCGATGCGCGCGTCAAAGAACGCCGCAATGTGATCCATGATGTCGCCAGCGGGTGCCTCGCGCCGATCTGCCTGCCCGTCTTGCACCGAATGCATAACGACGAGTTTGGCAGATGATTTCGCCAATTGCGGATAGAACGCAGCGTCTGGAAAACCGCGAATATCATTGAGATAGGCCACACCACGCGACAAGGCATAGGCTTGCGTCGCGGGTTGATAACTGTCGAGCGAGACGGGAATGCCATCTGCCTTGAGCGCGTCCAGCACCGGCGCGATACGCGCGATTTCTGTGTCGGACGAAACAGGCGCGGCGTCGGGATTGCTGGATGCCGGACCGAGGTCGATCACATCTGCCCCCTCGGCCATCAGCTTACGCGCCTGCGCAATGGCTGCGTCTGGCGCCAGATACCGGCCTCCATCGGAGAAACTGTCCGAGGTTATGTTGACGATGCCGAAAATGATGAGCGATTTATTCATGGGGGCTTCTATAATAATAATCTCTGTACACGACAAAAATAGATAACTCATTGAAATAATGTCATAATAATTGTTTTCTAACGACGAATACTATGACACATCTCAATGAGTTATATCTTATCTTAAACAAATATCTAAAATGGAACAAGTCACATTTAAAGTGCTTTGCGCTCATCATGCTTGTGATTATTTTAAAGCAAACATGTAATCTTTCTTCTGCATCTAAAGCCTTGCCCATCAAGTGCTTACCACAATCATTTTATCGACGTATGCAGCGCTTCTTTGCAGGTCAGTATTTTGATTATCGTCAAATTTCTCAGTTGATTTTCAATATGTTTTCATTCGACCAAGTGCAACTGACTTTAGATAGAACCAATTGGAAATGGGGAAAACGAAATATTAATATCCTGATGCTCGCAATCGTTTATCGTGGAATAGCGATACCTATCCTTTGGACATTGCTTAATAAACGTGGAAATTCAGATACGAAAGAGCGTATTGCTTTGATTCAACGCTTTATAGCCATTTTTGGTAAAGACCGTATTGTGAATGTGTTCGCAGACAGAGAGTTTATCGGTGAGCAGTGGTTTACATGGTTAATTGAACAAGACATCAACTTCTGCATTCGTGTTAAAAAAACTTCATTGTCACCAATCATTTAGGAAAGAATCATAAAATTAGTGATTTATTTCGCCATCTTAAAGTTGGTCAAATTGAATGTCGTAAACGACGGATTTTGGTTGGTCGGGTGAAACTATATATAAGTGCACTACAGTTAGAAAATGGAGAGCTTTTACTCGTCGTTTCTCCTCAGTTTAATGCCAATGCTATTCAGGATTATGCATTACGCTGGGAAATTGAAACCTTATTCAGTTGTCTCAAAGGACGCGGGTTTAATCTTGAAAATACGCGCTTGACAGACCCTAGACGAGTGAAAAAATTGATTGCGGTGTTAGCTATAAGCTTCTGTTGGTGTTACTTAACGGGTGAATGGCAACATGATCAAAAAAAAGCGATAAAAATAAAGAAGCATGGACGACTCTCAATGAGTTTATTTCGCTATGGTTTAGACTATGTTCAAATGGCGATTCAGCGTTTAATTGGTTTTGGGAAAAAAGAAGAGTTTAAGGAAATTTTGGCAATTTTAAGAAGGCAGAACCCTGATAGGATAAGGGTTCTGTGAAATTTGTCGTGTACAGAGGAAAAAGAGATATGTTGTGATGGTTAGAGATAAAACCAAATACAGCAGCAATCAGCGATTATTAGCCTAGTTAGTATGGTTCGCTAACAGGCATAATAAGGCCATTGACTGTGAGTACGGGATATGGATTGTCGAGCCGTCTTACTGATTGAGGACAGGAAAGGCAAAATAATAATGAGAATATTCATCGTATTAGCTGGTCTTTTATTGGGATGCTGGAGGTTATTTGATAACTACAGATCCTATAAAAAAGGAATTTATAAAGAACATCGCAAGATGGCTCCTCCTGTTTATTATTATCGTGGAGATCATACGTTTATCATACGGATAGTAATTGATTCACTTTTGACCCTGGTGATGATTGGTTTTGTTGTCTGGTTCTGGTTTAGAACTGCTTAACATCATAATATCGAGGAAGAAAAATGGCATCAGATAATAGATACAGTATTAACTTCACGCTATCTGTTTTAGAAAAAACAGAAGCAAGCAAATTAATAAAAGAACAAGAAAAACAAGAGCATATAGAACCTTATGGCTATATTTTGCTTATAAAAAAAGCAGCGTTGTTAGTTCTTTCATTTGCAGCATTATTTGATTTTATAATACTTTTTGGTTTGATTGCTCTCGCCCCAAAAGACCCTGATTATGTAGAAAGAGCAAAATTTCTTTCCATTATTACATTTACACTAATAGCTATATTTATCGGGTTATTATATATATATGATTATTTGATGAAAAAAGTAATGAGGACTAACTATTTATCAGAAATAAGAGATTCTGAACTAATGTTACGTCTCAAAATAAATCGTTCATACATTGAGCAAATCATGAAAATTGGTAGTTCGAAGGTTTTCTGGAATAACATAAAAAAAACATACCGTAAGAAAGGATTTCTATTTATCCAGACAAAAGAAAACAGATGCATAATCATTCCAGAAAGAGTTTTTAAAAATGGAGAAGAAACCGAAAAATTATATAATTTTGTAAAGGAGCAAATAGCAAAAAACACAATAGAATGAAAAAGGAAAAACAAAAAGGAAGGTTAAGTCGCAGAGAGGGGGACATAAGACTCAATCCTTAAATAACGCATCCAGCTTATCGCTGGTAAGCAATTCTGCCAGCGAATCACATTTCATAAAATCAATATCCATTTCGTCCAGAACATCACAGTAGCTGACATCATCAAGACTAATGACAATCACAGGAACACCCTCTTTGAGATCAAACACTAAGACAGGTAATGAAATGGAGTTTATCTTTTCAAAATCACTAAAAAACTGTTCAGTTCCATATTCACTGGCAGGAAAAAGAATCTCACTTAATCTCACACAATAAAAAACATGATAGTGTTCTTTAAGGTTATCCTTTAAAATATTAACAGCCTTAGTATATTTTTCGTTAATAAACTCTTTGACCAAATATTTCATAAAACTCTCCAACAAGAACCGACTGTAGGTCACCGGGCAAACGTTGCGGAATGGCGTCAGAGACGTCATTTTGCGGCGTTTGCCCTATCCTGCATCGCAGTGAAAAGGCAGGGACTGGCATAACTGCTGAGTAGCATCATTGCTGGCTTATCTCGCTACTGTTCTCGGTGCTTTCGTCCGCAGGTTCGGGAACAAGTAACTTGTGCCAGGGCATAGTTTTGTTGAGCAGCTCCATCAGAGGCTCAGCCAGCAGTCCCAAAATCCAGGTTGCCGTAATCACCGGTATAGTCAGATTTTGTGGCGTCCATAACTGGTGATCGAGATGATACCAGGTGATGACACACAAAATACCCCCCAGCCAGAACACAGCCCATTTAAACGCACCAAGAATGGCTAACACAAAAACAAAGATAAAATGTAAAACACTCGCGGCAAGAAGACGAAGATAAAACCATCCCCAGCCAAGCCACTTAACAAAAGTGCTCCCTGTTTTCACTGCAAAACGTTTCTTACGCTCCCTGGCGATTTCTTTCCTGAATTTAGCTCGTTCTTCCCCCTGAGGGAATTGATAGATTTTAGCCATGAGTTACCTCATTTCGATCTCAAAACGGACTTTGCTGACTCTTCTCCCCTGCCTTTCAGCATTAACACATTTAATGTTTTTAACATCTGTCCTTTCTGTTATTTCATCAATAGCTATATTGATTCCATCTCTTTTAAAGAAAGAAAACTTTTGATTTTGAATATAACCTATTTCTTTCTTAAGTTCATCTACACCTATAGTGAAAGATTTAAGATGGCTAAATTTTATCAGTTGATATAAAGGCCATGAGTATCTTCCTTGAAGAGACAAAGCAGATTTTAGAGGAAGCTCGGTAACCTGATATTTACGGGAGTCTATCGCTGTAATATAATTTATCGTCTTAGACGAAAACATAACACGAAGCAATCCCTCATTCGAAATATAGTCACAATGTGTAATTAAATTTTTATTTCTTGAAAAGAAATCTGCTGCATCCTTCATTTGCTTATATGCGACAGAACGCTCAACGCCAACAAATTCTGCATACTTATCAGCCCGGATCAATAGCGACTTATCCGATTCAAGTTTATTTTCAAAGTAATAATATAAACAAATAAAAAAGACCCTTCTTGCCGAAAATGACAGTTCATTAACTAACAGATTTAATCCGCTATTATATCTAATAATTTTATCGTAATTAACATGCCTCATAGTAGATGAAAAAAGAGAAGGACAAGCTTTAGTAGCTAAAGCTCCTGATTCTGTCTTTCTTCTTATATGAAGAGTCTCATTTATTTCTAGTACCTCCAATAAGGTTCCATCTTCCCATCCTGTATTTTCTATCATACTAGCAGGAATGATAATTACTGCCGCACCACCTTGTTTATGTAATTTTATTTGCTCCATAGTGTATTTACCTTTATATATTAAGCACCTCTGAAACCATACGGTATTCTGGTATCAAGTCCTTCGCTTTCTTTATCTATTTTATACGAAAATCTTAGCTTTGATGCTCTTCTTGCGACTCTCTCAACAATTTTAACTTCGAGATGATTAATCTCTGTATATTGATTTATTTTTTCAATATTTTTTTGCAGAAAAACCTTATTAAAATCCTTAAAATTCTGATAAAGGTAAACTTTTTCGCCATTATCTATTCTGAATAATTCAAGTTCATCCTTTAATACATCTACTTCAATGTCGAAAAATGTCTTTTTACCACTGCTGTATTGTTTCCTGATAAACTGATAAAGCATATTTGAATTTTGATCAGCGAGTCTTACAGACGATATCAAAACCTGAGTAGTGTAAGAATCCTTTAACATCGTGATATATGGCTCAATGACATGTGAAAAAGCAATATCAATATATCCTTCACTTTCAACATAATCACAAAACGCAGTCAGGTTCATAAGCCTGACTGCATCAGAAGGTAATTTACCTCTCTTCTTCGTATGTCCAGAGCTTTGATTGCCCTGAGCTGTGAGAAGTTGATTTCGAGGAATACGAATAACACTGGCCTGAAGTTCTTCTGCCCCCTCTTTCAACTGCCGGTAAGCACCTGTTACATCAATATCAGCGATAAATGCATATTCCCGAGCCGTAATACGAAAGGTTGCCCCCTCAGATAACTCTTCACGTGAATCAATCTGCGCCATAGCCATAAACAAAATTCTTCTGGCAGACAAAGGCAACGATGAGAATGTGCTGTTAATTTCATTTCTGTGGCGAATTTTTGTTTTCTTTGTAACGCTCAGTAAGTTCATACATTACCTTTGGTTTTTAAGTTCTTATGGTGAAATCATAACCACAAAGGCGGAAATATGTAAAGTGGTTTATCCACCTTATATGTTTCCACCAAAACACGGATCACATGAAAGAATTTTTATCATTTATATTCAATATGATAGAAATGCGCAGGTATCCACCTTTTAACGTCATACGTTAGATTAGAGCACTATAAAGAACTAAAGAAATGAAGATACAAAGATACGAATATCTGAATAAAAACAGAAAAATGCGTACCCATCCACCTTTCAGTGCGTACCCATCCACCTTTCAGTGCGTACCCATCCACCTTTCAGTGCGCAGCCATCCACCTTTCATGAAAATTACAGTGCGTACCCATCCACCTTTCAGTGCGTACCCATCCACCTTTCATTTTGAGGCGACAAAAAACAACACCTATCTTAATGAAATTATTGATAAAAAAACTGGCACAATGTTTGCAGAATAAGTTAGAGTAAGTTAAAGATCTTAAAGTAGATCTACCGATCTACATTTAAGATCTTAAAAACAAGAAGTTTAATAAGCAAAAAAACACAAAAAATCTGTGGATAACTTTGCTCAAAACAAAAAATTCACACTACCTGTGGATAACTTTGCGTAAACCCAGAGGACAGATCACTCTGAACCAAGACAACCACACATAAAAACAATATGCTCGCTTTTTAACCACTGCGCGTAATTGCCTGATGTTATCCCTGTGCTGTTCCGCTTCCTCGCTCACTAACTCGCTACACTCGGTCGTTCGGCTGCGGCGAGCGGTGTCTCCTTTCTCAAAACCAGAAGAGTTCAGATCATACGATCCGTTGATTGATCCTTTTTGGATCTTTCACTGAGAAGCCCTGAATCGCTTTCTAACGCTTTGTTCGATGTAACCATGAGGAAAACCATGTGAAATCGAAAAAATCGCTCAGAATGCGATACAGCGCGTTTTAGAGGGTATTTACAAAACAGCCGTTGCCTTGAGGAAATTTTGATCAAGATTGAACTCCTATCCGGATCATGGCAACAGATCACAGCAACAAGGCCGCTAAAAAGCGTTGAGCGGCGTTAAAAACCGTTAAACCGTAGCTGACTATAACGAAACGGGAAAAAACGCTCAGAACGCGTTACAGAGCGTTTTAAGGCGATGTCGGAAAGAGCCATACCTCACCTGTTCTGATGTTTTTCTCAACACAAGCACTTTTAAGAGTACTTTTAAAGATGCTATTATGCCAATAAGACAAGCGGAGGACTTATGAGCTATCAAATTCTGACAACCACAGCGGCCAGTATTACTGACCTGAAAAAAAATCCTATGGGAACCGTAGCTGAAGGTGAAGGGGACGCTGTTGCGATCCTGAACCGAAACGAACCGGCGTTCTATTGCGTTCCACCAAAACTTTACGCCTACTATCGGGAACTCGCTGAAGATGCTGAGTTAAACGCTGTTGCTGATGAGCGCATGAAAAACCCGGAAATTGTGAAGGTTAACCTGGATGACCTATGAACTGGCTTTTGACCGCAGAGCACTGAAGGAATGGCAGAAACTCGGCCACACCATCCGTGAACAATTCAAAAAGAAGCTGGCAGAACGGCTGGAAAATCCACGCGTACCCGCAGCCCGGTTACATGGTCATGCTGATCGCTATAAAATCAAACTTCGTGCATCTGGCTACAGACTTGTATATCAAGTCATTGATGAGAAAGTCGTTTTACTCGTTATTGCCGTTGGAAGAAGGGAAAGCAGCGAAGTCTATCAGATCGCAGATTTGCGCTAAGATTAATCATCAAATGATTGACTGTTTACAGTCAGAGCGAGAGCATTAAAAATTTGCAATACCTGCAAATGCAGGTATAATAAAACACAAGAAAGGGAAACAGGTTCTCTTTCATCCAGAGCCCAAAGTGGGCGGGAGGTTAAAAATGCAAAACTACGCTAAATCTGTAGCCACAGAGATTTTACGTCAACTTGGTGGTAATCGTTTTATTGTTATGACTGGTGCTAAAAGTTTTTCTTACTTTGATGAAAACGGTGAGTGTGGGTTAACTTTCCGTTTGCCGTCAAATTTTGCAATGAAAGGCATCAACTTAGTAAAAATTAAACTGGATTTTACTGATACGTACCAGGTGAAATTTTCTCGTGTACGTGGTGCTGAAGTTAAAGATATTTCAAGATTCGATAATATCTATTGTGATCAGTTAGCGCGTTTATTTACACAGGAAACAGGGTTACATACCGTGTTATAGATAAAAAGGGGCATTAAGCCCCTTTTTTAGTTATGAGGAATAATATGGATAAAGATAAGATAATTAAGAAAAACAGAGGTAATTACTCCTATGTAATCAGAACGATGGATGAAGATGGGGATACGGTTTTTCACGTCTTAAAATATGTTAAGACGATTGATAAAACTAAAAGCAGGAAAACAGTAAGAAAATTGATAATGGACGAAAAACTCAACCTGGCATCATTGATGCTTCTGGATAATGGGGTTTTGTGTGATTGTCTGACAAAAGGGGATGAAAATGCAGAATAAACCTACACCTGAAGAAGTAAAGAATGCGCGGGTTGCGGCAGGTCTTACTCTTAAAGAAGCTGCTGATATTTTTGGTTATCAACTGAATTCCTGGCAGATGAAAGAAAGTGCAGGTAAGGCCAGTCGTTCTTTATCTATTGGTGAATATCAGTATTTATTGTTATTAGCAAATATGCATCCGTCTTACAGGCTGGTAAAAAAATAACTTGCCATACCTGCAAATGCAGGTATAATAAAACACAGGAAAGGGAAACAGGTTCTCTTTCATCCAGAGCCCAAGCTGGGCGGGAGCTAAAAATGAAAGTATTAACTTTTAAAAATGATACTGTCTCTGTTGGTGATATCTTTGTATCATCATGGGGCTATGAGCAAACCAATGTAACCTTCTACCAGGTTCTTTCTGTTCACGGTAAAAAAACCGTCACCGTTCGCGAGATTCGCGCCAATTCAGAATATACCTATTCAATGGTCGGCTTTAAAACTCCCGTTTTAAATGATTTTACTGGTGAATGTTTTAAGCGTCAGATAAAAGATTTTGGTGATGAGCTGGCAATCAAAATCGAAGATTTTGAAACTGCGTATAAAACTCTACCGGAAGAAAAACATCGATTTTCTTCTTACTACTAATTAATCAGGGGGGATATTCCCCCTTTTAGTAAAGGTCTGAAAATGGAAAGAGAGTTTAGCGCAAAAGCATCATTAAACCGAAATATAAAATTTTGGTTTGAGCAATGTGGATTATCTAAAGAAAGAGTTATTCATTGTATTGATAACTGGTATGACCTTGCATACCCACCATCAGAACAGGAGAAAGCAAAAAAAGAAGCAATTGAGAAGTTAATAAAGTAAAGATAAAGATGGTATCAGGTTGTGGGGCAACCTGATACCGTGACACCTGATTCTATTGCGAGGAATAAAATGTCGGAACGCATATTATCAGCAATAAATGACGTTGAAAAGGGTGGGCGTCCGGTTTTCCCTTTGATGCCATTCCATGTCTTTCCTGAGTATATGGCATTACTCAGAAAAGCACTGGAAAAAAAGACACAAAAGAGAACAGATAAATAAACCGGAGGCTTTATGACAAAACATGATTTTGTGTCCTTTGTCAGTGGAGAATTGCGGCAAGGCGCTGTACGCTTTTCTCTTGCTTTTAACAGCAAAGGAGAAATTGTTCTGCACTGGACTAATAAAGCAGGAATACGAGTCTGGCGGATATTAAGTGGTAATCGTGGCAAAAAACCAAGCAAAGCTAACCTTGAAAGAATGAGTAACTTCCGGCGCTGGCTTTTTGATGCCCGTCAGGGCATGGAAGGCTACACTCAGCAACCTGAACAGAGCAACCTTAGCTGAATAGCCGAAGCCCTCCCGTATTTCGGGAGGTGCTTTCTGATATATTGCGCGGGACTGCGCTTGCGCTTCCTGCCAGACCGTTCGCGGAGCGAACCTGACGGCACTGTCCTTACCGCATTGATCGGGTTTCCGGTCGCAGACGCACGTATGTTCAGCCATGACAACATCGGCCTTTTTGCATTTTTGTTGATGCTCAAGCACAATTTATGAGCGGTGCCAGATCCACTGCGATGCAGGATAGGGCAAACGCCGCAAAATGACGTCTCTGACGCCATTCCGCAACGTTTGCCCGGTGACCTACAGTCGGTTCTTGTTGGAGAATTTTATGAAAAAAGTTCAATTCAGAATTGATGAAAATCAGCATGATGATTTGCTGGATTGCCTTAAAACTCTTTATCCAGATGAACCAGCTTTAACAGTAGCTAAAGGCATGAAACTTTTGGCAAATGCTTTATTAAAAAGTAAAGCTGGCAGTAAGGATATAAATACGTTTTTTGATAATAATGATTTTATCAAAACAACGATGTACTTAACAGGTAAACAAAGGGCTGATATTGAAAGAGCTGCTAATCGTCACGGATGGACGTTATCACGAGAATGTCGTTACCGCATACAGACGACACTTGAAAATGAACTGGATTTCTTTGACCAGGAACTGTTGATGATGAATCGTTGCCGTAATTCAATTGATAAGATCGGTCGTAATTTCCATTATATCATTGTTAATGATCAGACCAGGGTTCTTGATAAAGATGGTTTCTATCAGGATGCGGAGCGTCTTACAACAGAAATTTTTAATCTTAAGAATCAGTTTGAGAATTACATTATGTTATGTAAAGGGAGAACTGTTTCAAATAAAGTGGAGATGTGATTATGGGCGTTTACGTTGATAAAGAATATCGTGTTAAACGAAAGTCATCAGAAAATGGTCGTAAGTCAGCTTTCGCTCATAAAGTCAAAAATGGTGGAAAGAACTATAGCCGCAATGTTCAGGAACGTATCAACCGCAAGGGTGCCAGTAAGGAGGTTGTTGTCAAAATATCTGGAGGTGCTGTTACTCGTCAGGGGATTCGGAACAGTATTGATTATATGAGCCGTGAGTCAGAGCTACCAGTGATGAGTGAAAGCGGTCGGGTATGGACGGGTGACGAAATTCTGGAGGCTAAAGATCACATGATAGATCGTGCTAATGATCCTCAACATGTGATGAATGATAAAGGTAAAGAAAATAAAAAAATCACACAGAATATTGTCTTCTCGCCTCCAGTTTCAGCGAAAGTAAAACCTGAAGATTTGCTGGAGTCTGTCAGGAAAACGATGCAGAAAAAATATCCTAATCACCGTTTTGTTCTTGGATATCATTGTGACAAGAAAGAACATCCTCACGTTCATGTTGTTTTTCGTATCCGAGATAATGACGGTAAACGCGCTGACATCAGGAAAAAAGATTTACGGGAAATTCGTACAGGTTTTTGTGAAGAGTTGAAGTTAAAAGGTTATGACGTTAAAGCGACCCATAAGCAACAGCATGGACTTAATCAGTCTGTTAAAGATGCACATAATACAGCACCAAAAAGACAGAAAGGTGTTTATGAGGTTGTTGATGTTGGCTACGACCATTATCAGAACGATAAAACAAAGTCTAAGCAACATTTTATAAAGCTAAAGACTCTTAACAAGGGGGTTGAGAAAACATACTGGGGGGCTGATTTTGGGGACTTATGTTCGCGGGAAAGCGTTAAAGCAGGTGATCTTGTCAGACTGAAGAAACTTGGTCAGAAAGAAGTAAAAATCCCGGCGCTCGATAAAAACGGTGTTCAGCATGGCTGGAAAACGGTTCACAGAAATGAGTGGCAGTTAGAAAATCT
>NZ_CP192250.1:0-16600 GCF_050574145.1 Salmonella sp. GDC200615
AGAACCATCATGGAAAACATTGCGCTTATTGGTATCGATCTGGGTAAGAACTCTTTCCATATTCATTGTCAGGAATCATCGTGGGAAGGCCGTTTACCGTAAAAAATTCACCCGACCAAAGCTAATCGAATTTCTGGCGACATGCCCGGCAACAACCATCGCGATGGAAGCCTGTGGCGGTTCTCACTGTTATGGCACGCAAGCTGAAGAGTTAGGGCATTTTCCAAAGCTGATATCACCGCAATTTGTCTCGCCCATTCGTTAAAAGCAACAAAAATGACTTCGTTGATGCTGAAGCTATCTGTGAAGCAGCATCACGTCCATCTATGCGTTTCGTGCAGCCCAGAACCGAATCTCAGCAGGCAATGCGAGCTCTGCATCGTGTCCGTGAATCCCTGGTTCAGGATAAGGTGAAAACAACTAATCAGATGCATGCTTTTCTGCTGGAATTTGGTATCAGCGTTCCGCGAGGTGCTGCCGTTATTAGTCGACTGAGTACCCTTCTTGAGGACAGTAGTTTGCCTCTTTATCTCAGCCAGTTACTGCTGAAATTACAACAGCATTATCACTATCTTGTTGAGCAGATTAAAGATCTGGAATCTCAGTTGAAACGAAAGTTGGACGAAGATGAGGTTGGACAGCGCTTGCTGAGTATTCCTGCGTTGGAACGCTGACTGCCAGTACTATTTCAACTGAGATTGGCGACGGGAAGCAGTACGCCAGCAGCCGTGACTTTGCGGCGGCAACAGGGCTGGTACCCCGACAGTACAGCACGGGAGGTCGGACGACATTGTTAGGGATTAGCAAGCGGGGCAACAAAAAGATCCGAACTTTGTTGGTTCAGTGTGCCAGGGTATTCATACAAAAACTGGAACACCAGTCTGGCAAGTTGGCCGACTGGGTCAGGGAGTTGTTGTGTCGGAAAAGCAACTTTGTCGTCACCTGTGCTCTGGCAAACAAGCTGGCCAGAATAGCCTGGGCACTGACGGCGACAGCAAACTTACGAAGCATAAAGGCAGAAATACACCAGTTTAAACAATCATTCATCTGGTTTTGCGAATACTGATATTGATGATACTAACGGCCCACCGGCCTGTTGAGGAACCTGTAAACGGAAAGGCTCATGAAGCCGTATATTTTCTGGAGGTTCATCAGGCGCGGAACTCATCGAGGCGCGGGAATAAAATCCCATTCAGACGCCGGATAGATTCAAGCAAGCCAACTTGTCGTCAAAATCGGTGTTGCAAAAACGGGAGTGACCATAGATTCCGTTTTCTGAGACGACCCCTACAATACCGACACCGATGGCTGTTACGGCGACCTTACGCAGGTCTTCACCGATAGCTCCCAGAGTCTTCTTGTCAGGAGAGAAAAGACGCACAAACCACGTCTTAATACGCAAAAACTTTTTCATGATTACCTCCATAGTTGAAGAGGAGGCGAATCATGCCTGAGAGGGCATGAACACCCCCTCAGGGTTAAAGTTTTAGGCAGACAAAGCTGTTGGCTTCGCCTTGTTCATCTTCATTGAGTTAATGATCTTCGTCGCTTCATCAGCAAACGGGCCAGTAACTTGGATAGGCTCCCTTCTTGCGAAGGAGGCTGTCACCATCATTCTCTGGCCGTGCATCAGATGACGATACCGAGACCGCATAAGCTCAACGTAGGCCGCAGAGTCCCCCTCCCACCCCTCAGGGGGAGAGAAGGGGCACACCGCGTCGTTACCAGGCGTTGTATCAACCTTCGAGACATCAATGACGGCCATACTCAGCTCTCCTTCTCGCAATGAAATCGCGCAGGTAGCGAGCATTCGGGAAACCGAGGCTTCCCTGACTCATCAGGACATCGTTCCAGTCAATCCCTTTCGCTCTGGGCGGGATCGGGAGCTTAGGCAGCAGGACGTACACACGAATGCCGCGCTTCTCCAGCTTGGCTTTCAGCACGTTCGCTGACTTCTCCCCAGTCACAGACTTATCTTTGTCAGCCCAGATCAGTACGGTGTGAACACCTTCTGGAACCTCGAAGGACTCCATTAGGGTGGCATTGACCGTTGACCAAACCGGGATTTGAGTGACTCGATAAGCTGACAGAGCTGTTTCCAGCCCTTCTGCAACACCCAGGATACCCTCAGTCGGTTCACCGAGGCGGATGGCCGCGCCATTGACATCCAAACCGTCAGGAATGGGCATCATCTTTTTGGCGTTGCCGACCTTGGCTTTTTTACCGTTTTGGGTGAGATAGGTGCGGTGGAGCGTTACCAGGTTGCCTTCCACATCTCGGATAGCGCAGACGATAGCCGGGAATTTCCCAACTTCATTGCCATCTTCGTCGTAGTAGGCCATAGCCGGATTGAACCGCAGACAGTCTGTTTTTTCTACTTCATCAACTTTGAACAGCAGCTCGCGGTTTTTGAAGTACAGACGCATTGGCTCAGTCACATGACTGGAGAACGGCAAACACTCGTTCCATACCTTCTCGATTTTCTCACGGAGACGAGCACTGTAAGCGCGTTCGCGCTCCATTCTCTTCTCCATTTCTTCTTGGAGCTCAAGCAACCAAGGCTTAGGTTGTTCACGAAACATCGGAACAACTTTCGGCTTATTTTCGCTGCTTTGCTCTTCCGGTTGTGTGGCCGCAGGTTGTACTTGCGGTGCCGGAGTTTCTACCTTGCGGTTGACCACAGGGGCCGACTCAACATGGTGACTCACCGGCTCAACACCACCGTTCGAGCGAGCGCGGAACTGCGTTACCGTAGCGCCGCGACGTTCCACCAGCCAGGTGTTGCGATGCGTTTGCATAGGTTGTTCTCTCACAACATTCCCCTGCTCGTCCTTAACTTCAACGACGACAGTTACAGGCTCGCGCCCGAGGTTTGTCATGACGATCTCATCCCCATACTTGGCTTCACTTTCACCAATGGCTCTTTCAAGATCCACGCCCCAGATGGTGCGTTCCAAACCGCTCTTGTCACGGATGAAGGCAAAGTAGCTGAGCTCGTTGTCTTCGTTATGCTCATAAGGAGCTTTACCGTGGGCAATCAGAGTACCGGCAATGGATTTTTTACGATTCTTGGAATCGAGAACCTTGTTATTCACCTTCATAGGCTCTTGCTGAACAGGCGCTTTGGCCTGGACAGGAGCTCGTGTCGGTGCAGCGGCTTGTTGATACTGGGGTTGCTCTTTCTCAACGCCCAGATAATCACCAACCTCGCTCAGGCACTGTTTAAAGTCCCAGTTATTGAGCCACATCAGCAGCTCAAAACCATCATGATTGGCACCGCATGTATTGCATACGCCGCCACCAGTCAGGTGGGCATCCTTGAACAGTCGGAAGCCATCTTTCCCGCCGTGGATAGGACAAGAAACATGACGACCAGGTTTACGGAGAGCTGGTTCAAGATGGGGCGCTAGGGCCGCCAGGATGAATAGCCAGTTTCCGTTTGCAGCTTCACGAACGGTGTCAGCTTTGTAGTAAGACATAGGTTTTCTCCTTAGCGTGAACCCCAGCATCGAGGCTTCCTTAAACCCCCGTCGCCAGGGTTTTAAGGAAACCCCGACACCGGGAGAATGTGCCAAGGAGGCTCCCCAGCCGGGGAGTTCTCCCCGGCGAGGGGTTTAAAAAGGTCGCCCCCGAAACGGAGGCGAATTTTGTGAATATCACAAGCACAAATGAGCGCCCTCTTCGAGGCCATCATGATTGTGACATCTGCGGTTACAGGATCTGACTTAATCACAACCTCAGTGGGTTTGAAAAAGCCATCTACAGTGGGCATGGGGTAATAAAGACGAATCTTTCCCCAATTCTTGTTGTCGGTAAAAGCGACCTTTGTTTGAGCAACACAAAGCTGCAAAAACATGAAAAGGAAGTCTTCTACCGAGTGCTTACCATCTGCACCAAATAGCTCCATTCGACAATTGCCGGGGTCACTGCCACATTGGTCAGGAAACCAGCTTGTTTACCGATGGAAGATTGGTCCACCAGCAGACCATCATTGATGGCTTGTTGACGGATTTGGGCGAGGTCCAATTTAGCTACTTGGTTCATAAGGTGTACTCCAAAGTTAATGGGTACACCTACCCCGTGCGGGGAAGTGTACCCGCATGGGTTATTGAAAGGTCACGGCCAAAGCCGAGCTTTAAGGTTCCGAGTTTTACGCTGGCTGAATGCGCCAAAGAACGGTCGGAGGAAACGAGTCAGCGACACGCTTCACATTCGCGTAAAGAGTGTCCGTAAAGACACGCTCTAAGCGACGACCACCTTGACGATAAACCAACTTAAAGTCTTGGAATTTGTTCATGGATACCTCCAGAAATAACGGAGGTATCTCCAGCAGGAGATAGACTCCCGCAGGGATTAATAAATTAACGTTAATTTGCTGTTTGTTTTTGGCGACCAGCTATCGCACTTTTCGCTCTCCGAAGAGAACAAAATCTGCTTACTGATGGTATTCACCATGAGTAAGAAGACTTGGGAAGTAAAGCAGGGGTTTCCCCTGCCTTGTTATGCCGCTTTGAGGTGGCGAGAGAAAAAGTCCCTGGTTTGCTGGATAGCTCCCCGGAGAAGTTCTCGTCTGTAGCCAGCGTAGCTCTTGTCATCACTGGCAACGGTCAAGCCGTGCAGACTCTCTTCACCCAGGACAATCTCGTTTTCACGAGAGAGTACCTCAACACGTAGGCCAAGCACTCGCTCTTTCCCTTCCAGGATAGAACAAATTGTTTGGTCTCTTACTTCGTCATCCCAGTGGCCCATATCGAAATCCCGCTCAGGGAGTTCAGTAACACGCACCAGGTAGTTTTCAGTGGCCCGTTCCCAAACCACTTCATCTTCGCATGGAGAGGCCTCGATCAGCGAGTACCCGTCCGCTTCGAGCTTCTTGGAAAGACTTTTTACATCATCCGCCAGCTCCAGCACAAAGCGTTCCCAGAGGTCTTGCCAGCGCTCGACCATATCCTGGTTAATCCCTTCAATGCCGGTGCCAATCATGGAATCATCATCAGGGAAGATCCCTGTGAAGTCCACGTTGTCGTCGATGTTCATGCAGTTCCAATGGCTGTAGTGATGCCCGTGACTATTCCGAGTAATGGACAGGTCACAGGAACCATATTCGCGGAGGACAGAAAGCATATTCTCAATGTCTTTCTGTGCCATCAGGTTCTTCACGCGGCTGACAGCATCCACTTGGCCGGGCTCAGTGCTGAATAGGCGATTCATGAGAGCTTTGACGTCATCAACGCTCAAATCCCCGTAGAAGGCTACGCCATCCCCCTGGCAGTATCCGAGACTGTACTCAATCGTCAGATCATCCGGGTATCCACACTTAACCAGTTCGTTTTGAAAATGCTGTTTAATCATTGGTATCTCCTTAATTTCAGAGGGAGACACCATCCCCTCAGGGACCGATGTCCCCCGTGGGGTTAATGTTTGGGTTAAGAAGCCTTGCGGCTTAATTCAGTATCAAATCGAGGACCTTTGAGAACCGCAGTTTTCATAACCTCGAAGTTTCTTGGGTAACGCAGCTTTGAAACTGCGCCAGCTCGGATGTCGGCAGCCTCACTTGGAGAGACTAGCCTTAACCCTTCGCTGGTTTCAGCGTAGAACCAACCGGCATAACGCTCATAGGCATTCTGCTGGTACTGTTCAGTCGCCATATTCTTCCGGATCGCCTCTGTTAAGGCCTCAACAACACCGTCATCTTTCGTGATGATGTTGAAAACATGAGAGACAGTCAGGAAGTTCCCAAAGAAGCAGGCTGCCCCAAGCCAAGGCTGGAACATTTCGCCATTTCGCCCCGTCCTCACCATTGGTTCAAACGGGTATGGGCGATAACAGTGATACTGCTCAAACATCGGGTCAAGAACGTTGTCACCCAGGACATCCAGTAAAGTCTGAATACTGTCCGGGTCTTGGCCTGCCCACTTACTCCCATTGCTGAGAATCAGTGTTTTACCGTCAGTACGCTCCAGAGCTTGTTCAAAGTTAGACATAGTGCATTCCTTTTGGTTAGGACGCACCACACCCTCTCGGGATGATGCGCCCGAGTGGGTTAGTTGAGAAGGCTTAGCCGTCAAGTCCGTAAATTACGGCGGAGCCGGGCTCCATCTCGACAACTTGTGCGCTTCCTTCTTCTATCAGCTCCTGCATGTAACCAGACTCAGCATCCGGATTACGTTCGCAGTGTTCGTCCCAGCGTTTCAAAAGCCCTTCTGTGGCTTGTCCGTGGGTCTCACCAAGGCCGATAAACTCATAGTGTCCTGTGTTTACGATGATCACCACCATAGCTAGTGCTCTCCTACAGGTCACTTGGTACATACAGGTCATCTTTGATGGCAGAAAAATCGACAGGAGACTGGTCCCATAGGTTCGATTCACGCCACCAGCATCATCGACACTGACAAAAACCGTGCGGAGTAAACCGCTGGGCTTTGCAGGGTAACGATGCTGACATGCTGACCTTTGTACTGTTCTGACAAAGTGCTTTGAAGCTCATCAACCGAACGGAATTTCCGGTCGCGGCCAAAGTCCTTAATCTTGATGTCGCCAGGGATTGGATTAGTCATCGTTACCCCCTGCCAGCAGTTTATCTACTGAATGGCCGAGTCCGTTACCAAACCATTTGTCCAGAGCGTCGATTTCCGGGAAGTCCGATTTCACCTGAGCAACAACACGTTCCATTTTGCTGAGAGCATCCTGGAACTCAAGGCGGCACTGTTGCAAAGTTAGCGATGAGGCAGCCTTTTGTCTTATTCAAAGGCCTTACATTTCAAAACTCTGCTTACCAGGCGCATTTCGCCCAGGGGATCACCATAATAAAATGCTGAGGCCTGGCCTTTGCGTAGTGCACGCATCACCTCAATACCTTTGATGGTGGCGTAAGCCGTCTTCATGGATTTAAATCCCAGCGTGGCGCCGATTATCCGTTTCAGTTTGCCATGATCGCATTCAATCACGTTGTTCCGGTACTTAATCTGTCGGTGTTCAACGTCAGACGGGCACCGGCCTTCGCGTTTGAGCAGAGCAAGCGCGCGACCATAGGCGGGCGCTTTATCCGTGTTGATGAATCGCGGGATCTGCCACTTCTTCACGTTGTTGAGGATTTTACCCAGAAACCGGTATGCAGCTTTGCTGTTACGACGGGAGGAGAGATAAAAATCGACAGTGCGGCCCCGGCTGTCGACGGCCCGGTACAGATACGCCCAGCGGCCATTGACCTTCACGTAGGTTTCATCCATGTGCCACGGGCAAAGATCGGAAGGGTTACGCCAGTACCAGCGCAGCCGTTTTTTCCATTTCAGGCGCATAACGCTGAACCCAGCGGTAAATCGTGGAGTGATCGACATTCACTCCGCGTTCAGCCAGCATCTCCTGCAGCTCACGGTAACTGATGCCGTATTTGCAGTACCAGCGTACGGCCCACAGAATGATGTCACGCTGAAAATGCCGGCCTTTGAATGGGTTCATGTGCAGCTCCATCAGCAAAAGGGGATGATAAGTTTATCACCACCGACTATTTGCAACAGTGCCAGATATTCCTTTGATGCACGAGCTAAGTCATTGGTAGCGCAGGATTTACTGCTACTTTTACAAAGCACGAAGACACCATTGACGGCTTCGGCAGAGAACTCTTTGTTCCAAGACGTATTTTCTGTAATTGAACCAGCTAATGCCGTACTCGAAAGACACGCGATAATTACATATGCGGCAAATGTTTTCATGGCACCTTCTTGGTGGCTAACGTTAATTCGACCTCAGAGGCGTTTAAGTCAAAATACCTCTGACGTCTAACATGATTAATCAAAGTCTGATTTTTTAACAAAATCAGAAAGATAGACGCGAAACTTTAAAACAAAGGCGTCAACACTTCAAGTAGCGATCTTTCGCTTCGGCGAGGCCTAACGCCTGAGCTCAGCCGACCGAAACCGCGTAGCGGTTTTGGGTCGGCTGCAGCGATTTGTTGGGCGATAGCTTGCCACATTCTCTCAACGATTGGGATTTGATGTACTTTCCGCACTTTGTAGCGCGACCACATCATGCTCCCCCTGGCCGCGAGAGCCCTTCACTCGGGAAACACAAGACAGACCGAGCACGACTGTTGCAAGGGTCAAACAGTACACGACAACCGGCCAAGCCGTGTTGCGCGGCAACAGCGAAATGATCAACGTTCCGATGCTTCCTAGCAGTACACCGCCCAAGCAGAAGTAGACTGCCGTGACCGTTCCAGCAACATGGTCGAATCCTCGAAGAGCGCCATTGGGCGACACAGATACCGCTGTGGCGACACCAATACCCACTAGCCACATTGGAGCAATAAAGCCTAACACGGACTGCGAAGCCCATATTTCGGTGATGGCAAGCAATACTGCTCCAGCTATCAGGCATCCCATTCCCATTCGCAAGACACTTGGGCTGCCCCACTTGGGTATCACACGCCCCATAAAACGAGCCGTAAACACCATGGCAATTGCCACTGTGGCGAACAGCAGGCTGAAGCCAAGCTGAGACACACCTTGCCTGCCCATCATTAGTCCGGGCGCAATGGAGAAAAAGACGAAGAAGCTACCCATTCCAGCGGCGTAACACAACGTGTACAACCAGAAGTTCAGGCACTTAACGGGGAGTAGCAGCTGCGACCATTGCAAGCCCGCAACTCGTTGCACCCGGGTTTCAGGCCAGAATCGCCACGCTGCTGCAGATGCAGCGATCATGCCCAAACCTAGAAACGCAAAGATAGCCCGCCACCCAAGCCACATGTCGACGAGCGCTCCGAGCAATGGGCCTACCGCCGGGACCATGGCCAGCATGGATCCGAGTATGCCGTAAATGACATTACTTTCCTCGCGACCTGCGTAAATGTCACGTACTGTTGCAAATGTGGAAACAAGGCACGCCGAGGCACCACAAGCCTGAAGAATCCGAAGCCCCAGAAAGACTTCAGCCGATGACGTAAGAGCGAGGCCCATTGACGCCACAACGTAGGCGAGGCCACCTCCCAGTAGAACGGGGCGGCGCCCCAGTCGGTCCGATAGCGGTCCAAACAAGAGCTGACCGGCACCAATCATGACCAAGTACGTTGTCAGCGTAAGCTGAATTGTGCTCGCTGTCGTACCAAGCGCGTTTGGCATAAACGGCACTGCTGGCAAGTACATGTCCATGCCGAGTGATGCCAATAAATCGAACGGTGATAACAACAACACCGTGGCGGCAAGGGAGTACCGCCAACTAAAGTTTTTTGAGCGCACGAAACCATCTCCTTGAACAAAGGATTTGGCGGCGCTCCCGTAGAGCAAAAGGATTCATGAGAACGCCGCAACAACCGAAAAATGAAGGTTGCTGCGGCTTACTTGTCTGCGTTCTTGGAAGTGCTCATCTGCTGACTATCTCATGATTGAATTTGAATCGTAACAACTTTCAAGCAACTCTGCGAGGAGCCTTATTGTGCGCCCAACGTTTGACTTAGGCATCACTGCGTGTTCGCTCGAATGCCTGGCGTGTTTGAACCATGTACACGGCTGGACCATCTGGGGTGGTTACGGTACCTTGCTTCTCAAACCCCGCTTTCTCGTAGCATCGGATCGCTCGCAAGTTGCTCGGCGACGGGTCCGTTTGGATCTTGGTGACCTCGGGATCATTGAACAGCAACTCAACCAGAGCTCGAACCAGCTTGGTTCCCAAGCCTTTGCCCAGTTGTGATGCATTCGCCAGTGACTGGTCTATTCCGCGTACTCCTGGATCGGTTTCTTCTTCCCACCATCCGTCCCCGCTTCCAAGAGCAACGTACGACTGGGCATACCCAATCGGCTCTCCATTCAGCATTGCAATGTATGGAGTGACGGACTCTTGCGCTAAAACGCTTGGCAAGTACTGTTCCTGTACGTCAGCAAGTGTCGGGCGTGCTTCTTCTCCGCCCCACCACTCGACGATATGAGATCGATTTAGCCACTCATAGAGCATCGCAAGGTCATGCTCAGTCATGAGGCGCAGTGTGACGGAATCGTTGCTGTTGGTCACGATGCTGTACTTTGTGATGCCTAACGCCTGAATTAAGCCGCGCCGCGAAGCGGCGTCGGCTTGAATGAATTGTTAGATGCCAACCCGGTCAATGTGCGCTGACCTTGGATAGCAGGTTTAGAACGGCGACGCCACTGACGATAAGTCCCATGCCAATGAACGCCCAGAAGTCTAGTTTTTGGCCATGGAAAATCCAAGCAATAGCTGCCACAAGCACGATGCCAAGCCCAGCCCATACAGCGTAAGCAATACCGACCGGAATGGACTTGAGCGCGAGAGACAAGAAATAGAACGCAAGCCCGTAGCCAGCCACAACTACAACGGAAGGAACTAACCTAGTGAATCCATGGCTAGACTTCAGTGCGGAAGTTGCGATGACCTCGCCAAAGATTGAAACAGCCAGAAATATCCAGTTCTTCACGCGCAATCTCCTCTACGGTATGAAGGAGAAATTGTAGTGGCTATGAGTTGCCAAAAACAGTCTTGCGGCTATCGATTTTCTGTGAGCATACGCAACGCCAAATCTGGCATCTAACGCCCGCCTAAGGGGCTGGCAACGCATGACACTAAACCCAAACACAACAGCCGTAACCACCACAGCTCATTGGGACTGGAAACGCCACGCGTTGACAGTCCCTCTTGAGGCGTTTGTTATGTGTGTGTTCAAACCATCAAATTTAGTCAGGAACTACTATTAAACCTAATTGCTCTAAAAGTTGTTCTTGCTGCCACGAACAGATTTTTACACCTGTAAGGTCAACTTTCCGAGGGTCTAAACCATACAACTCCGAGTGGCTCAAATCACAACCTTGCAACCTACACTGGCTCCAACACCCTTCAGAAAATACTCCCCGACTTAAATCAGACTCTTTAAATGATGCACCACTCAGATTTGCGCCAATCCATCTATTCTCAAACAAATCACACTTTTCGATACACTGCCTTTCAAAGTTGGCGTATGAAAGATTACAACCTGTTATATAAGCTGAACAAAAATACATTCTGTTCGATACCTGATTCATGAAGCTAGCTTGAGCAAAATTGGCACCCTTTAAATCGCATTCTCTGAACTCGATACCAAAACAATTTGCACCTTTGAAATACGACATTGAAAGACTGCAGTTTTTAAAAGATGCATCTCTAAGATCCGAGTAAGAAAAATCACACCCCTCTAATTCACCTCGTTCAATGAAAGAACAATCTACAAATTGTGTATCGCGGAGGTTCGCTCGTTTAAAGGAACAGCAGAAAAATTTGCAATTTTTAAAATACTGACCACTCATGTCTTGATGTGAAAAGTCTGCTTGTACATATAACTGGTCTGTTTTATCCATTTTCTAGCCCTCTTTCTATTTGAGTCGAAGACTAACATTTACCAACCAGTTCTCAAGAAAAATAAACACCTTAAAAACAGCAACTTACAACCACTTAAAATCGCAAAAATAAGGTACCAAATTGACGCTCTAAGGCACTGTTTTTTAATTCACCCATGCCGCATGGCTAGAAAAAAGTTTTGATTAATCATGGCGCTTGCAAGAAAAACACATAACTTTGTTTTAGGGCGACTGCCCTGCTGCGTAACATCGTTGCTGCTCCATAACATCAAACATCGACCCACGGCGTAACGCGCTTGCTGCTTGGATGCCCGAGGCATAGACTGTACAAAAAAACAGTCATAACAAGCCATGAAAACCGCCACTGCGCCGTTACCACCGCTGCGTTCGGTCAAGGTTCTGGACCAGTTGCGTGAGCGCATACGCTACTTGCATTACAGCTTACCAACCGAACAGGCTTATGTCCACTGGGTTCGTGCCTTCATCCGTTTCCACGGTGTGCGTCACCCGGCAACCTTGGGCAGCAGCGAAGTCGAGGCATTTCTGTCCTGGCTGGCGAACGAGCGCAAGGTTTCGGTCTCCACGCATCGTCAGGCATTGGCGGCCTTGCTGTTCTTCTACGGCAAGGTGCTGTGCACGGATCTGCCCTGGCTTCAGGAGATCGGAAGACCTCGGCCGTCGCGGCGCTTGCCGGTGGTGCTGACCCCGGATGAAGTGGTTCGCATCCTCGGTTTTCTGGAAGGCGAGCATCGTTTGTTCGCCCAGCTTCTGTATGGAACGGGCATGCGGATCAGTGAGGGTTTGCAACTGCGGGTCAAGGATCTGGATTTCGATCACGGCACGATCATCGTGCGGGAGGGCAAGGGCTCCAAGGATCGGGCCTTGATGTTACCCGAGAGCTTGGCACCCAGCCTGCGCGAGCAGCTGTCGCGTGCACGGGCATGGTGGCTGAAGGACCAGGCCGAGGGCCGCAGCGGCGTTGCGCTTCCCGACGCCCTTGAGCGGAAGTATCCGCGCGCCGGGCATTCCTGGCCGTGGTTCTGGGTTTTTGCGCAGCACACGCATTCGACCGATCCACGGAGCGGTGTCGTGCGTCGCCATCACATGTATGACCAGACCTTTCAGCGCGCCTTCAAACGTGCCGTAGAACAAGCAGGCATCACGAAGCCCGCCACACCGCACACCCTCCGCCACTCGTTCGCGACGGCCTTGCTCCGCAGCGGTTACGACATTCGAACCGTGCAGGATCTGCTCGGCCATTCCGACGTCTCTACGACGATGATTTACACGCATGTGCTGAAAGTTGGCGGTGCCGGAGTGCGCTCACCGCTTGATGCGCTGCCGCCCCTCACTAGTGAGAGGTAGGGCAGCGCAAGTCAATCCTGGCGGATTCACTACCCCTGCGCGAAGGCCATCGGTGCCGCATCGAACGGCCGGTTGCGGAAAGTCCTCCCTGCGTCCGCTGATGGCCGGCAGCAGCCCGTCGTTGCCTGATGGATCCAACCCCTCCGCTGCTATAGTGCAGTCGGCTTCTGACGTTCAGTGCAGCCGTCTTCTGAAAACGACAAACGATGTCAGAATAGAGTTAAATTTCCTATTGATTGACATATTCCGTCAAAGGTAATAGATTTCATCCTGACACTTTTGCCTTTGGAGGCATCTTGCAAGGTCAACGCATCGGCTATGTCCGCGTCAGCAGCTTCGACCAGAACCCGGAACGGCAATTGGAGGGTGTTCAGGTGGCGCGGGTGTTCACCGACAAGGCTTCTGGCAAGGACACCCAGCGTCCCGAGCTGGAAAGGCTGCTGGCCTTCGTCCGCGAGGGCGACACCGTGGTGGTGCATAGCATGGACAGGCTGGCACGCAACCTTGATGACCTGCGCCGCATCGTCCAAGGGCTGACACAACGGGGCGTGCGCATGGAGTTCGTCAAAGAAGGGCTGAAGTTCACCGGCGAGGACTCACCGATGGCCAATCTGATGCTGTCGGTCATGGGAGCCTTCGCTGAGTTCGAGCGCGCCCTGATCCGCGAACGTCAGCGCGAGGGAATCGTGCTGGCCAAGCAGCGCGGTGCCTACCGGGGACGAAAGAAATCGCTGAACAGCGAACAAATTGCCGAGTTGAAACGGCGAGTTGCGGCAGGCGACCAAAAAACCTTGGTGGCCCGTGACTTCGGCATCAGCCGCGAAACCTTGTACCAGTACCTGCGGGAAGACTGACCATGCCACGCCGCTCAATCCTGTCCGCCACCGAGCGCGAAAGCCTGCTGGCACTGCCAGATGCCAAAGACGAACTGATACGGCACTACACGTTCAACGAAACCGACCTGTCGGTGATCCGTCAGCGTCGCGGCGCCGCGAATCGATTGGGCTTCGCTGTGCAGCTTTGCTACTTGCGATTCCCTGGCACCTTTTTGGGCGTCGATGAGCCTCCGTTTCCGCCCCTGTTGCGCATGGTGGCCGCGCAACTCAAGATGCCAGTGGAAAGTTGGAGCGAGTACGGCCAGCGCGAACAGACACGGCGGGAGCACTTGGTCGAGCTGCAAACGGTTTTTGGGTTCAAGCCCTTCACCATGAGCCACTATCGGCAAGCCGTGCATACATTGACCGAGCTGGCCTTGCAGACCGACAAAGGCATCGTGCTGGCGAGCGCACTTGTCGAGAATCTGCGGCGGCAGAGCATTATCCTGCCCGCCATGAATGCCATCGAGCGCGCAAGCGCCGAGGCCATCACCCGTGCCAACCGACGCATTTACGCGGCGCTGACCGATTCTTTGTTATCACCCCACCGTCAGCGCCTGGACGAACTTCTCAAGCGCAAGGACGGCAGTAAAGTGACGTGGCTGGCATGGCTGCGCCAGTCGCCTGCCAAACCGAACTCTCGCCACATGCTCGAACATATTGAGCGCCTGAAATCCTGGCAAGCACTTGATCTGCCCGCAGGCATCGAGCGGCAGGTTCACCAGAACCGCCTGCTCAAAATCGCTCGTGAAGGTGGCCAGATGACGCCTGCTGATCTGGCAAAGTTCGAGGTGCAACGACGCTATGCCACGCTGGTAGCGCTGGCCATCGAAGGCATGGCCACCGTCACCGATGAAATCATCGACCTTCACGATCGCATCATCGGCAAGCTGTTCAACGCGGCCAAGAACAAGCATCAGCAGCAGTTCCAGGCTTCCGGCAAGGCGATCAACGACAAGGTGCGGATGTATGGGCGCATCGGTCAAGCGTTGATTGAGGCCAAGCAAAGCGGCAGCGATCCGTTCGCCGCCATCGAGGCCGTTATGCCCTGGGACACCTTCGCCGCCAGCGTCACCGAAGCGCAAACATTGGCGCGGCCTGCCGACTTTGATTTCCTGCACCACATCGGTGAAAGCTATGCCACGCTACGCCGCTACGCGCCGCAGTTCCTGGGCGTGCTCAAATTGCGGGCTGCGCCCGCCGCCAAGGGTGTGCTCGATGCCATCGACATGCTGCGCGGCATGAACAGCGACAGCGCGCGCAAGGTGCCGCCGATGCGCCAACCGCATTCATCAAGCCGCGCTGGGCAAAGCTGGTTCTGACCGACGACGGCATCGACCGGCGTTACTACGAGTTATGCGCCCTGTCGGAGCTGAAGAACGCGCTGCGCTCCGGTGATGTTCTGGGTGCAGGTTTCTCGCCAGTTCAAGGACTTCGACGAATACCTGGTGCCGGTCGAGAAGTTCGCCACTTTGAAGCTGGCCAGCGAATTGCCGCTGGCAGTGGCCACCGACTGCGACCAATACCTGCATGACCGGTTGGAATTGTTGGAGGCGCAACTCGCCACAGTCAACCGCATGGCTGCGGCCAACGACTTACCGGATGCCATCATCACCACCGCGTCAGGCCTGAAGATCACGCCGCTGGACGCGGCAGTACCAGGACGCCGCGCAAGCCATGATCGACCAGACAGCTATGCTGCTGCCGCACCTCAAATCACCGAGTTGCTGATGGAGGTCGATGAATGGACGGGCTTCACCCGCCACTTCACACACCTGAAGACCAGCGACACGGCCAAGGACAAAACCTTGCTGTTGACGACGATCCTGGCCGACGCGATCAACCTGGGTCTGACCAAATGGCCGAGTCCTGCCCTGGCACCACCTACGCCAAGCTGTCTTGGCTGCAGCCTGGGCACATCCGCGATGAAACCTATTCGACGGCGCTGGCCGAGCTGGTGAATGCGCAGTTCGGCAACCCTTCGCGGCAACTGGGGTGACGGCACCACGTCATCGTCGGACGGCCAGAACTTCAGAACCGGCAGCAAAGCAGAAAGCACTGGTCATATCAACCCGAAGTATGGAAGCAGTCCAGGACGGACTTTTCTACACCCATATCTCCGACCAGTACGCGCCCTTCAGTGCCAAGGTGGTCAACGTGGGCATTCGTGATTCAACTTACGTGCTTGATGGCCTGCTGTACCACGAGTCGGACTTGCGCATCGAGGAACACTACACCGACACGGCAGGCTTCACCGATCACGTGTTTGGCTTGATGCATTTGCTGGGATTTCGCTTCGCGCCGCGTATCCGTGACTTGGGCGAAACCAAGCTATTCATCCCCAAGGGCGATGCCGCCTATGACGCGCTCAAGCCGATGATTAGCAGCGACAGGCTGAACATCAAGCAAATACGCGCCCATTGGGATGAAATTCTGCGGCTGGCCACCTCCATCAAGCAAGGCACGGTAACGGCTTCGCTGATGCTGCGCAAACTCGGCAGCTACCCGCGCCAGAACGGCTTGGCCGTGGCGTTGCGCGAGCTGGGGCGCATCGAGCGCACGCTGTTCATTTTGGATTGGCTGCAAAGCGTGGAGCTGCGCCGCCGCGTCCATGCGGGGCTGAATAAGGGCGAGGCGCGCAACGCGCTGGCCAGGGCGGTCTTCTTCTACCGATTGGGTGAAATCCGCGACCGCAGTTTTGAGCAGCAGCGCTACCGGGCCAGCGGCCTCAATCTGGTGACGGCGGCCATCGTGTTGTGGAACACGGTATATCTGGAGCGTGCCACCAGTGCTTTGCGTGGCAACGGCACGGCGCTGGACGACACATTGTTGCAATATCTGTCGCCGCTGGGGTGGGAGCACATCAACCTGACCGGCGATTACCTATGGCGCAGCAGCGCCAAGGTCGGTGCGGGGAAGTTTAGGCCTTGCGACCGCTGCCACCGGCTTAGCGTGCTTTATTTAATGAGATGGTCACTCCCTCCTTTCCCGGTACTATGCTGAGGACAGGCTTTCATTCGG
>NZ_CP192251.1:0-1953 GCF_050574145.1 Salmonella sp. GDC200615
GGGGAAAAATAGCTTGAGTTTTGATGAGTTAGTTCAAAACTCAAGGAGCGATTTCAGGTTTGCAGGGTATTACGACACTGGTATTTCTATTGTCTTGTCAGCTTGACATCGTTATTGTGTTGTAAGGTGAGTTGCGTTTTTGTAAGAAGATTGAAACAACCACTTGAGATTTTTTTTGCGTGTGATTTATTGTCTTTAAACGAAAAAACCCACGTTATTAGGCGTGGGTTTTTTCGAAGGTTAGAAGTTTCGAGGACTATCTAACCCAAGGTAACAGGGTGTACAAGACCGCTGCAACCAAATCTGCCCTTTCAGTGTAGCCGCAGTTGGTCCTTCACTTCAAGATCTACGTATCAGCAATTTCTTGTACACCCTCTACCAATGGCTGCTGCCAATGGCGTTAAGTCGTGTCTTACCGGGTTGGACTCAAGACGATAGTTACCGGATAAGGCGCAGCGGTCGGGCTGAACGGGGGGTTCGTGCACACAGCCCAGCTTGGAGCGAACGACCTACACCGGGCCGAGATACCAACAGCGTGAGCTATGAGAAAGCGCCACGCTTCCCGAAGGGAGAAAGGCGGACAGGTATCCGGTAAGCGGCAGGGTCGGAACAGGAGAGCGCACGAGGGAGCTACCAGGGGGAAACGCCTGGGATCTTTAAGTCCTGTCGGGTTTCGCCACCACTGATTTGAGCGTCAGATTTTGTGATGCTTGTCAGGGGGGCGGAGCCTATGGAAAAACGGCTTCTCCGCAGCCTCATTGCTTCCCTCTTAGTCTCTTCCTTGCATCTTCTAGGAAGTTTCCGTCCCGCCATTAAGCCGGTACCGCTCGCCGCAGCCGAACGACCGAGCGAAGCGAGTCAGTGAGCGAGGAAGCGTAATATCTCCTGTTTCGCATATTCTGCTTACGCGCCAGTGCTGCCTTTTTTCTCCTGCCATATGAAGCACTTCACTGATTTTCCTGTCCGTGCCAACATATCAAGCAAGCAAGCATATACTCCGCTAGCGCTATGTGACTGGTTCAGGGCTGCGCCCCGACACCCTGCAAGCCCCTCACGGACTCGTAATAAATTTCGTGTCCGTTCACCGCTTTTTCTAGGGTCTGCCGTGAGTTCAAATGCTGAATGGTATATCGGTCATGCTTTGGTTGAGTTACTTGAGCAGGAGCGTATGGTCTCGTTGTTTTCTGTTATTGATATCCTTGAGCGACGTCTGCAGGACGGTAACTTAAAATTTATCAGGCGCGATCGCGGCAGTTTTTCGGGTGGTTTGTTGCCATTTTTACCTGTCTGCTGCCGTGATCGCGATGAACGCGTTTTAGCGGTGCGTACAATAAGGGATTATGTTAAACCACGTATGAGGTGTTATGTGATTAATCCATCTGCTCATGACATATCAAAATGGACTATTAGTTATAGAGTTGAGTGTCAGCAGCGCTCTGCGCAACTCATCGCCCACCAAGAGAAGAAGCAGCTATATGCTAATTCTTGCGGTGCATGTGCTTTGTTGGTTGCTGCTAAAGAGCTTGGAATCGAACATATGCCAGTGTTAACTGGTCTTTACTCTGAATTAACAGGAGGGAGGCTGGCCTTAACTAACGAATGTGAATCTGATTTGTATAAAATAACCAGTAATTCAACTTCGTATCGCGATAGTTGTAGTAACCTAGCCGACGCTGGTTATTCAATGCCTCAAGGTATCGTTGTTGCATGCAGGCTTTTGGGAATGGGCTGCGATGTTACTGAGGAGAAAAATCTTTTTTCCAAAGCATTATCTTGGCTGTACCCAGAAGTAAAAGCACAATGTCAAGTTATTGGTGTTCAGGTAAGAGAAGGTATAAGAGAGGATTTTGATAAGTATCGCTTAAAGGCAATGGCTGTTAGTTTTATCGGTATGCCAGTTGGATTACACTGGGTGCTTCAGCGACCTGATGGCAGTTTTATGGATCCCGGCGT